>JBIKJD010000067.1:0-5882 GCA_044361205.1 Rhodoluna sp. | reverse complement strand
GTTGGCGCTGGCTTTGGGGTGGCACCTCGTTGCCTCTATCGGTGGTGGCGACATGCCTGTGGTTGTGTCAATGCTCAACAGCTACTCGGGTTGGGCAGCAGCGGCCGCAGGATTCCTGCTAAGCAATGACCTTCTGATTGTTACTGGCGCTCTCGTTGGCTCTTCCGGTGCTTACCTGTCGTACATCATGTGTAAGGCAATGAACCGCTCATTCATCTCGGTCATCGCCGGAGGATTTGGAATCGTCGCCTCGACGAGTTCGGAAGAAGAGATCGGTGAGTACCGTGAAACCGATGCCGCTTCAGTTGCCGAACTCCTTAGAAACGCAACTTCGGTGGTGATTACCCCCGGTTACGGAATGGCCGTGGCTCAAGCTCAGTACCCTGTTGCTGACCTCGCAGCGAGGTTGATCGATAAAGGTGTTGCCGTTAGGTTTGGCATTCACCCCGTTGCTGGAAGGTTGCCAGGGCACATGAACGTTCTGTTAGCCGAGGCTAAAGTCCCATACGACATCGTCGACGAGATGGATGAAATTAATGACGACTTTGCCACCACCTCCGTGGTGCTAGTTATCGGAGCAAACGACACAGTGAACCCAGCTGCCGCTGAAGATCCAGGTAGCCCAATCGCCGGCATGCCGGTTCTAAAGGTTTGGGAAGCAGAGAACGTGATCGTATTCAAACGTTCAATGGCTTCGGGTTACGCAGGTGTGCAGAACCCACTGTTCTTCAGGGCTAACGCGGCCATGTTATTTGGTGATGCCAAACAACGGGTCGGAGACATCCTTCGAGCAATCTAAAAAGAGCGCCCCCGGCAGGAATCGAACCTGCGACCAAGAGATTAGAAGGCTCTTGCTCTATCCACTGAGCTACGAGGGCAACACTCATAGTTTAAGGTGCGAGATGGCGTCCTAGTTAATACTGGCGACATATGCCTAAAGAATTGCAACCAATATATTCGTTCTCGGCGTGTCGCGAGCAAGCCATATGCCAGACTTTTCAATACGTCAACGCTGGATAACGGGACTAAAAGCCCACAGATAAATGACGCAAATAAACAGCTTTATTTCTATTCCCCTACAAATTTCATTTGAAAGGTTTCTTAAGTGACTTCACAAAAAACAGGCCTAAAGGCTCGCATCACGGCTATTGCCGCCGCCCTGGCATTATCAGCACTATCACTAACCGGTTGCGCCCCAGCTGCAGAGCCGAAAGACTTCGGCAAGCTGAACATCCAGCTCTCTTGGATTAAAAACTCAGAGTTTGCCGGTCAGTTCTTCGCAGTTGAAAACGGCTACTACACAGAAGCCGGCTTCTCTGAAGTTAACCTCATTGCTGGCCCTGCTGCCACCGAGGCCGAGGTTCTCTCCGGTAACGCACTAGTTGGAATTGCTAACCCAATCTCGACCGCACCAATCATTCTTGAGGAGGGTGCGCCACTAAAGATTATCGGCACCACCTACCAGAAGAACCCATTCACAATCCTTTCTCTAAAGGAGGGTGGAAACATCCAGACCGTACAGGACCTAATCGGTAAGAAGATTGGTGTTCAGGCTGGACCAAACGAGACTCTGTTCGACGCGCTACTGAAGGCAAATGGCATTGACCAGTCCCAGGTCACCAAGGTTCCAGTTCAGTACGACCCAGCCCCACTGGTAAACGGTGAAGTCGATGGCTTCTTGGCATATGTAACCAACGAGTCTTTCGTTGTTGAGAGCCAGGGTTACGAGGTGACCAACTTGCTATTCGCAGACAACGGTCTTCCGTTCGTCACCGAGAGCTTTGTTGTTACCCAGGATTCGATTGACAACAACCGCGAAGCCCTGAAGGCGTTCCTAGTTGCAACCATCCGTGGTTGGAAGGACGCAATAGCTGACTCGAAGGGTGGCGCAGACCTTGCGCTCAACAACTTCGGAGCAGACCTTGGTCTAAACGCCGACAAGGAGTACTACCAGTCAAAGACTCAGAACGACATTCTGGTGCAAACCGAAGAGACCAAAGCTAACGGCCTTTTCACAATCAGCTCAGCAATGATTGATCTCAACCTGGCGACCCTAAAGTCTGCTGGTTACGTCATTCAGGCTGAACAGTTGTTCGACCTAAGCCTCCTAAAAGAGGTTTACGACGAGAACCCTGATCTAAAGGGTTAGTCCAAATTGTCTAACTCGGTCGGTTCCGCTGCCCAGGACTCAAACGTCTTGGGCAGCGGAATCACCATCTCCGGATTAGGGAAAACCTTCAAAATCGGGAAAGAGACACTTGTCGCGCTTGACAACGCAACTCTCCACAGCGACAAGGGAAGCTTCATTTCACTTCTGGGGCCGTCTGGTTGCGGAAAGTCGACGATTTTACGAATCCTTGCCGGACTTGATACCCCAACGTCTGGGTACGTAACTGTCGACGGCAAGGACCCTCAAGAGTTGAGACGTAACCACGAACTAGGAATTGCGTTTCAAGACTCGGCGCTAATGCCTTGGCGAAGCGTAGTCTCCAACATCAAACTTCCTCTCGAAATCTCTGGCAAAAAGGTCGATGAACAAGTTCTCAAAGACCTAATCAAGCTCGTGGGGCTCGAGGGATTCGAGAACGCGAAACCCGCACAACTTTCGGGAGGTATGCGTCAGCGCGTGTCAATCGCGCGAGCACTAATCGTTCAGCCTTCGGTGCTTCTGCTGGACGAACCTTTTGGTGCTCTGGACGATATGACTCGCCAACGCCTAAACCTTGAGCTTTTGCGAATCTGGACCGAAAAGCCGGCAACCACCCTGATGGTTACTCACGGCATTTCTGAAGCAATCTTCCTGAGCGACCAAGTTGCAGTGATGAGTGCAAGACCAGGACGCATCAAAGAAATAATCGATGTAAACCTTCCTCGCCCTCGCACGATTGAAATGATGCGCACTCCAGAGTTCCATGCTCTGCATGACAAGGCATCAGAGCTTCTTTTCGGCGTGCACGGTGAGAGCGTCACCGATGACTGACTCTCGCCCCAGATGGATCGGAGGAACCATTGGTTCGCTTGCAGTTGTTGCGCTCTGGTGGATTTCTGCCGTAACTGTTTTCTCACGGTCAAACTCTTCCGGTGAAGCAATGCCTGGAGCTATCCCAACCCCCCTCGAGGTAATCGAGCAACTCGGTGTCGATGGCTTTGGCTTCTATTGGAAGAACGCAGCTCTAACTCTCAGCGAAGCGGGTCTCGGATTCCTATTCGGTAACATCAGCGCACTAGCTCTGGCTGCCCTGGCTCTGGTTTTGCCAAAGCTTGAAAACCTTGCAACACAAATTGCGGTGATCACTTACTGCATCCCAATTGTTGCCATCGGCCCAATTATTCGATTAGTTCTTGGCGCCCCAGGTGAAGGAGAACCAGCCGGAGCTGCCGTAGCTCTAGCCGCCCTTAGCGTTTTCTTCACCACAATGGTTGGAGCACTTACCGGAGTTAAGTCTGCCGACCGAGCCAGCCTCGACGTTGTCACAGTCTACGGTGGAAACAGTTGGCACCGCCTGATCAAAGTGCAGCTTCTTGCTTCGCTGCCGGCAATCTTCGCGGCACTTCGAATTGCTGCTCCAGCGGCGTTCCTCGGTGCCATCCTCGGCGAGTATGTGGGTGGTCCCGACCTGGGCTTCGGGCCAGCGATGGTCAATGCTCAGCAAAGCCTTGAAGTTGCTCGGGTTTGGGGTCTTGCCCTGGTGTCTGGAGCAATTGCCGGCCTCGCCTACGCCCTCTTCGGGCTCCTCTCCCGAGTGGTTAGCCCCTGGGCTAAACCCGCTTTAGGTGGTGCGAAGTGACCTCACTACCAAAGCGCATTCTCAAGAGCAGTTACAACACTGTGATCTCACTGGCTGTGGTCACTGTACTTTGGGTGTTCGCACTCTGGGCTTTTGACGTGACCCCCTACATTGGCAAGAACCCTGTAGACGTCTATAACTACATGTTCACCGTTGCTAAGGCAGCTGAAAACCGTGAACTAGTCTTTGGCGCACTAGGACAAACCATGATCGACGCATCAATCGGTTTCGGTTTCGGCATCTTTTTCGCCACACTCATCGCAGTGCTATTCACTCTCTCTAAGGGCATCGAGCAGGCACTCATGCCAATCGCAATGCTGCTTAGATCTGTCCCGCTAATTGCGATGGCCCCAATCATCATTCTGATTTTCGGACGTGCCGAGGTGACCGTGGCGGTCATGGGCGCAATCGTCGTGCTTTTCCCGGCATTGGTGAACATTGTTTTCGGACTTCGATCTGCATCACCAGCCATGTTTGACCTGGTTAATGTCTACGGAGCTAACAAGCTGACGGCTCTTCGAACGGTCGCTTTCCCAACGTCTCTCCCTGCATTCTTTGCCGCCATAAAAATTTCGGTACCAGGTGCCATCACCGGAGCATTACTCGTCGAATGGCTAGCCACTGGCAGTGGCATTGGCTATGGAATAGTTTCTGCAGTTGGTCGAGCTAAAGCTGGTGAAGTCTGGTCATACGTCGTAGTAATCACCCTCGTTTCGATAATCCTCTACAACCTCGTTGAGCTAATCGAAGATTCAGTTCTAGCCAAATTCGGTCACGCCACTAAGAAATAAATACTCAGCAATCTCCTTACCTAGCGCGAAGGTTTAGAGTTAGAGAGTGCTCTCGCGTTTGATAACTATCTCCCGTCCGGTTCTTTGGATCAACACCATTGGCACAACCGTCATGGGTATTTGGCTGACCGGTCAACTCTGGGACTGGAACGCCCTGGTTATTCTGATTTGGGTTACTTTCCCGTTCAACCTTCTTATTTACGGCATCAACGACATCTTCGATCAAGAAACCGACAACATCAACATCCGCAAGGGTGGCTTCGGTGGTGCAAAGATCGCTCCAACGGAAGTGCCTTGGATTGCCTGGGGTGTTGCTCTAACCAACATTCCGTTTTTGGTTTTTTTCGCATTTACTTTCCCGTTGGAAGCAAACATTTGGATGTGGGCTTACAGCCTTACGTTCCTTTTTTATTCGGCTCCCCCGGCCCGCTTCAAAGGTCGACCTTTCCTAGATTCGATTAGCAACGCCGATTACGCGTTTCCGCTGGCGTTCGTGCCGTTGGCCCTTGGAGTCACTCCGAACTGGACCGCGGTATTTGCATTGATGGCATGGAGCCTAGCGAAACACACCTACGACGCCATCCAGGACATCGAGGAAGACGCCTTCGTCGAAATTAAGACCACTGCCGTTTACCTAGGTGCTAAGAAGTCCCTAATCTGGGTCGGTTTCTGGTGGTTGGTTTCAACCGTTCTGTTTGCTTTCGTCAACATTCCTCTGGCAATTGCCAACGCGGCCTACGCCGGCTGGTTGATCTGGCTTATTCAGAAGAATGACTCTGGGGAAAACGCCAAGCGCGTTTACAAGTACTCGGTTGCTTACCCTTATGTGGTTGGAACCGTTGCAGGCGTTCAGCTTGTTGCCGCACTTGTATACGGTTTGGTTGCGCTCTAATGAAACAAATTGTGATCGTTGGGGCTGGGCTTGGCGGCCTAACCGCAGCTGCACTACTTGCCAAGGCTGGGCATTCGGTAACTGTCTTAGAACGAAATTCCTGGATTGGCGGGAAGTCTCGCCGTATCGAAGTCGCCGGTCAGCGCATCGATACCGGACCTTCGCTGATTACCTTCCCCGCAGTGATTGATGAGCTCTTCCGCCGCTACGACGACTTGGGAGCAAAATCTAATGCCACCAAAACGGCAAGCTTGGAATTGGAGAGGCTTCCCGAAGTTGGGCGCTACTTCTTTAGAGACCAGGTGGTGAACCTGCCAGTGGAGCCTGGCCACGAATGGTTTGAAGCGTGGAGTCGATTCGACAAAATTCACGGTTCGCTGAGCCCTGAGATTGTGGAACTTCTAACCACCG
>JBIKJD010000066.1:0-5910 GCA_044361205.1 Rhodoluna sp. | reverse complement strand
AGATCATTGCGAGATACACAATCGAACTTCTCAACGTTGCAGCCGTGCACTGTGGCCTGGCGGAAAACGGCAGAGCCGCCGACTTAGACGAAGCCCGCAAAATCATCGACGCCACAGCAGGCCTAGTAACCGGAGCCGCTCCATACATGGGCGACCAGCACGCACGCATCCTTAGAAACGCCCTACGCGAAGTTCAGCTAGCCTTCCGCGAAGCTTCCTCAATCCCCGACGCACCTGGCAGTGGCCCTGGCGAGAAGTTCACGGGTCCCGTCGCTTAGTTTTCTGGAAACGGTTCGTCACTGACTGAGGCTTTGAATTCCCAGTTCCACTGGGACTTTTCAGATTCAAGAAACTGAAACCCGTGGTGATATGTCTTGCCAGCAGAGTAATGCCATGCAGGACTAATAAACCAAACGAATGCCTGTCTCGGCGTTAGAGGTGCCTCATTCCAATCTCCACCATTTAGTCGACTGAAAATCTTGACCCGTTTAGCAAACTCAATGTCGTCCAATGATGCGTCTTCTTGAAGGCAAAATGCCGAATCACCATCGATATCCGAGCGCACTCCGAGTCTCTTTAAAAACGGATGTTCTTCCCACTGTGCCGCTAGGAATTCTTTTTCCATTAATACCTCCCCAATTGCTTCGTCCTATAAAACAAATTTAGGAGAAACCAGAGACATCTATGCGGTAGCCAGTTTTACACGCAGCGAGTCAACTCTCTCTGCGATAACGTCACTTTCCGAGATTGACTTTGCAAGCTTTTGCATCAAGGCATCAAACTCTTCTTGAGTCAGCGTTCGAGCAAGGTTAAAGGTCAATTCAACTTCTGCGGACTTTAGAAGAGATAGCGGGTCTCCCCCGGCTATCGACCAGCCGGAAAGCTCTGGGTTCCCCGCGAGCGCTTGATCAAATGCAGCCTTTACTTCAGGCATTTCAAACGAGGGCACCCAAGGTAGTTCTTTGGCAATTGCCTCAAAGGTTGGTCTGCGAATGACAAATTCGGTTGGAGAGCCTGGGTCCAGAACGATTCGAGTATTACCTTCGGCCGCCGCCGCGAGCGCTGCCTTGATTGCGCTGTGAGGAACGGGACGAGCATCCTTGTTCCAGGCCGCCATGGTGTCAACGCTAGAAAAAACCGGCAGTCCGGTTTGCCTGTCTGGGGTCTCAACCGTGACGATACTCAGGTCGGCCGCCTTGTCGACGGTTTGACCGTGGGCTCCCTCGCCCGCCTCCCCTAGGTTGGCAAGTAATGGGATCAAGACTCTGGCCTTGCGAAAGGAGTCGATGACTTCGACTTGCGACCCAGTTCCGGCATGGAGAGACTGAATTGCTTGGATTAGCGCTGGGTCAGCTTTGCCGTCGTCGCCAGCAAAGCTGTTGGGTTCGAACGAACGGCCTTCCCAGGGCACGCCTGCCGAGTCTTTGTACTTATCCGGATTCATGTGGTCACGTGACATCAGCTGGCACCTCCGGCTGTTCTCAGAGCATCCGTCAGCGTAAACCGACCGGCATAGAGCGCCTTACCCAGGATTGCTCCCTCGAGACCAAGAGGTGAGAGACTTCTCAGTTCTTCGATGTCCTCAAGTGAAGAGATGCCGCCCGAGGCGACGACTGGTTTGTTGGTCTTTGCTAACACGGACCTCAGGAGTTCTAAGTTTGGGCCCATGAGGCTTCCATCCTTGGGGACATCGGTGACGATGTAGCGGTGACAACCGGCAGCTTCCAAATTGCCAAGAACTTCGAACAGGTCGCCGCTTTCACCGGTCCCGCCTCGAGCCGAAAGCTTTGTTCCAAGAACATCTAAGCCAACGGCAACCTTGTTGCCCAACTCTTCGATTGCCTCATAGACCCAGGCTGGTTCGTCTAAGGAATTGGTGGCAAGGTTTACGCGGGTTGCGCCAGCCTCAAGTGCCTGGTCTAAGCGAGCGCGGGTATTTACCCCGCCGGAGATTTGAACGTTTACACCGCTGGCAAGGTTTGACACTCGGCGAATGACTTCACGGTTGTCACCTCTGCCGAAGGCGGCATCTAAATCAACCAGGTGAATCCATTTGGCGCCAGCCACTAACCATTCGTCAACAATTTCGGCTGGGTCTCCGTAAACGGTTTGAGTGTTGGCGTCGCCGCCTTCTAGGCGAACCGCTCGACCATCGGAAATGTCGATCGCAGGAAGCAATTCAAGGGACTTTGTCATAGTGATTCAACGCTATCAAGCCAGTTTCGGATGAACTGCACACCGGTTGGCGTATTTAGGTCGGAACTTGATGTGATTCCCGTAAGCGGGCCGACTTGGAAGGAGGAAACTGCCGGAGAAGACCCATCGGTCCAGGTAACAACCGGTGGGATGAATGCCCCGATAGCCTCTAGCTCCCAGTTTCTGAGTTGGTAGCCTCCAGAGAGTTCATCATGTTGGACTGTTCCCGGTAATTGACCGAGACCTTCGATGGAATCAGCTTTTCCTTCGATGGTTTCAAAAAGGGCTAATGCTGCCGTGCCAATGCCTAAGACTTTCGTTCCTGCCACCAAGCGCTTATCTAGAACTTCGTTAAGGTTGTGTCTTTGGAAGTGCGGTATCAGTGAGAACAACTCTTGGCTTGCAAAAAGAATTAGTCCATCTGCGTTTAGTAGTTCGGAACGTTGGTTTGTGTAGACCGGCTCTACGCCCTGTTGCCCGAGCCAAGAAGATAAAGCTGAGAAATCAAGATCGGGAATGTCGAAGACTGCAATTGATTTCATCTTAAATCCCGGACAAACGAAACTAATGCAGAGTAAGGCCTGCAGTTAGGTTCGTTTTGTCTAGAAGCGCGTTGGATCACCTAGCCAATTTTAGGTGGCTAGTTTGGGAGAGCTAAGCGCTGCCCTGCCTGAATGTCGGTTTCTACAAGGTTGTTCAGTTCGACAACTTTAGCGATCCAGTCTCGTGGGGATTCATCATTGGCGTGTTCATCTGCCAAAGACCAAAGAGTTTCACCCGATGAAACGGTGATGTATTCAAATTCAGTGGCGGCCGAGCTGCTAGATGCCGATGCATTGCCAGATACAAAAACAATGGCTAGAACAAGTGCCACGGTTAGAAGAATGGCCTTGCTTAGGCCGGTTAGTCTGCTGGTGTTCATGGAGTCCTTACTTTCTCTTTCGAACATTTGTTTCGAACGTTTGTTCGTATAAGTAAAGAATACGCTCAACCTACGACACGTTGTCAATACTTTTTCGAATAAATGTTTGGTTTTTCCAAAAAAATCGAATAATCTTTCGATAGACCAAAAGAAAGGCGCAGAACATGTTTGATGAGCACGACGACCTAGCCGACTACTTACCGAGTGGCGCAGCTGAAAAACTCAGCAACAAACAGCAGTTGATCCTGGCCGTGATTGGAAAGTTTCAGCAGACCAAGGGTTACTCCCCCAGCATGCGCGAAATTGGTGAACTGGTTGGCCTAAAGAGTGTGGCCTCGGTTAGCTATCAACTAGGCGAACTTCGAGCTCTAGGTTTCTTAGAAAAGAACGAGGGTCTTCAGCGCGCCATTTCTCCAATTGTTTCTAAGACAGGTGCTGTCGCCGTAGACGCCAACTCCAAGTCAATTCCTTGGGTAGGTCAAATTGCTGCTGGAACTGGGCTTTTGGCGGAGCAAAACATCGAAGACCACTTCACGCTTCCAAACCAATTGGTTGGCAAGAGTGATGATTTGTTCATGCTGAAGATCAAGGGTGATTCCATGATCGACGCCGCAATTTGCGATGGCGACTGGGTCGTCGTTCGCATGCAGCAGACCGCTGAGAACGGCGACATTGTTGCAGCCCTGCTTCCAGATTCCGAAGCCACGGTAAAGGTTTTCAAACAGACCAACGGTCAGACCTGGTTGCTGCCTAGAAACTCAACCTTCGACCCGATTGATGGTACCCACGCGGTAATCATGGGTCGCGTTGTTTCAGTTCTTCGAGCCCTCTAAGTAGGGCTGCAGTTCGGCTGCTAGGTCTGGTTTGACCATAGCCTCAATCATGGTGCCGGTTTCCAGGTGCTCACTGCTTAGCAGTTTTCCGTGCAAATGAATCTTGGAGATTAGCGCGCCCTTGTCGTAGGGAACCAATGCCCTCAAACGAACGTCAGGCGAAGGAATTCGTCTGGCGATTTCAGCGAGTAATTCTTCGATGCCTTCGCCAGTTCTGGCGGAAACCAACAAACTACCCGGAGCTAGACCTCGCAGCGCCAACCTGGTTGCGTCATCGACTAAATCAACCTTGTTGAATACGACCAGTTCCCCGATGTCGGCTGCTTCAACTTCGGAAATAACCTCGCGGACGGTAGCAATCTGGGCTGAAGGGTCTGGGTGAGAGGCATCGACCACGTGGACGATCAAGTCTGCAGCCGCAATCTCTTCAAAAGTAGAACGGAACGCCTCGACCAGTTGGTGTGGCAGGTTCCTCACAAAGCCAACGGTATCGGCCAAGGTGTAGTCGCGGCCGTCCTCGGTTTGGGCGGCTCGAACCGTTGGGTCAAGGGTCGCGAACAAAGCGTTCTCAACTAGGACCCCAGCCTTAGTGATTCGGTTGAGCAAACTGGACTTACCAGCGTTGGTGTAGCCAGCGATTGCGACAGCGGGGGTTTGATTCTTCTTGCGCTGAGAGCGCTTGGCTTCACGAGCAGGCTTCATTTCAACGATTTGCTTGCGAAGCTTGGCAATCCTGGTATTGATCCGGCGGCGATCCAATTCGATCTTGGTTTCACCGGGACCGCGAGAACCCATACCAACGCCACCAGCCGCCTGACCACCGGCTTGACGGCTCATGGATTCACCCCAGCCGCGAAGACGGGGAAGTAGGTATTGGAGCTGGGCCAGTTCAACCTGAGCCTTACCCTCACGGCTCTTGGCGTGCTGGGCGAAGATGTCGAGGATTACAGCGGTGCGGTCGATAACCTTCACCTTCACAACGTCCTCGAGGTTTCGTCTCTGAGAGGGAGCAAGTTCGGTATCGGCAATAACGGTGTCGGCGCCTGTTTCAACTACAAGAGCTCGAAGTTCTTCTGCTTTACCCTTGCCTAGATAAGTGGCTGGATCGGCCTTCACGCGTCTTTGCAGTAGGCCGTCTAAAACCTCGGAACCCGCCGTCTCAGCAAGCGCAGCAAGCTCCCTGAGCGAGTTCTCGGCATCAATTAATGTGTTCTGACCCCATAGGCCAATTAGCAGCACGCGCTCCATGCGAAGCTGGCGGTACTCAACTTCGGTAACGTCTTCAAGTTCGGTGGAGAGACCGGCTACACGTCTCAGGGAAGCGCGATCAGAAACTTCTTGCTGGTCTCCGTCGTAGTCGGTGTGAAAATCGTCGTCGGCACCGAGGGCGTGGGCGCGCTCACCACGACGGAGGATTCGCTCAATGATCGAATCGGTGGTCTCTTTTTCACTCACCTAACTAACACTATCCCGCTTGAATCGGCTAATGTTTGGCTATGCCCCAAGAGCATTATTTTTCGAACGAACCCGCCACCGACCTGCGGCCAAAGACCATCAAGGTAGAGCTGGCTGGGCGCGAGGTTTCGGTGCAGACCGCTGGTGGAATTTTCTCTCCCGACCACGTGGACACTGGAACTAAGGTCTTGCTTGAACAAATCGACGAAACGCCCGCCCTTGGCGACGTCTTAGATATTGGCTGTGGTTGGGGTCCGATTGCTTTAGCGATTGCACTATATCGACCACACGTGACGGTCTGGGCAATTGATGTAAATGAGCGATCGCTCGAGTTGACCCGAATGAATGCCGAAAAGCTGGGGCTTACCAACGTGAAGGTTTGCCGCCCAGAGGAAGTACCAAAAGAAATCCAGTTTGCAGGGATTTGGTCCAACCCGCCGATTCGAGTCGGAAAAGACGCCCTTCACGATATTCTGAAGCTGTGGTTACCCCGCTTGGCGGTTG
>JBIKJD010000065.1:0-5926 GCA_044361205.1 Rhodoluna sp. | reverse complement strand
TCATCGCGAGACTTCGGAGCCTGACTCAAGCCCAACGGTTCAACCGATCTGGCCCAGGTTGAGATATAGCCATCGGCTCCACCGGGAATCGGCGCTTTGCAATAAAGTTCGTGAGCCGCGAGAAATGAATCCGTGAAAGCGGCGTGCACCCAGAGCAACAAGTGCGGGTCGGAAGCGCGATAGCTGACCGGTGCTTCTCCGGTAACCCGAGTGTGCAGGCGATTAACCCGAGACGATTCACCGGCAACAGCAGCGTGAGAACCGAACGTGGTTACCGTGAGCCAACGAATCGTGCCCGCAAGACGTCCTAGTGGATCCTGCTCGTAACGCGAGTGATTGCGAACCCCGGCCAGAGTTGCCGGTTGCAAAGCCTGAACCAGCAGCGCGCGAATCCCGCCAACTAGCGTCCCAAAGTCACGGTGAACTATCCAAGGTCCTTCGCTGGGAAGAAAAAGTCCGCCCGTTTCACCATCGGCGATGATGTCAAGCCACGGCGGTTTTCCGTCGGCTGCGCCAGAGAGTAGTTTGCGGAAACGAATGGAGAAGAATTCCTGTACCGCGTTGTTTTTTCTAACCTGCAATGAATTTCCTCCGCTTACAAAACTACCAGCCGCCGCTTCTCGATAAATGGGTAGCCTTGAACCATGTCTGCCTTCTCGCCCTCTGGCCTAACCTCTGCCGAGGTTGCCGAGCGAATTGCCGATGGGCTAACCAACAAACAGGACACCTCTTCTTCAAGAAGTTTCCGCAGCATCCTGCGTGCCAACTTTTTCACACTGTTCAACGCAGTCGTTGGTGGCTCCTTCCTAGCCTTGCTGGTCCTTGGCGAATGGAAGGATGCCCTGTTCGGGCTCGCCGTAATCTCGAACATCCTGATTGGCGTGATTCAGGAATACCGCTCGAAGCGCACTCTTGATCGAATCAGTTTGCTTCACGCCCCTCACGCCAGGGCCAGACGCAACGGTGAAATCGTAGATCTAAAACTCGAAGACATCGTCATGGACGATCTTTTAGAAATCCGCGCTGGCGACCAACTGCTCGCCGACTGCGAGGTTATCGAATCGTTTGGGCTGGAACTTGATGAGTCAATCCTGACCGGCGAGTCCGAACCCGTGATGAAACTTAAGGGTCAGGAACTTCTCGCCAGCTCGGTGGTTTCTGCAGGGCGAGGAACGGCTCGCGTGGTGCGGGTGGGAGTCAACACCTACGCCTCGAAGATCACCTTGGAAGCCAGAAAGTTTTCTCTGGTCGCTAGTGAACTTCGCAACGCCCTTAACAAGGTAATCAAGTGGGTAACTTGGGCCCTTGCCCCTTTCGTAGCACTAGCCGCGAACGGGCAGATGCAAGCTCGCGGTGGCTGGGGTGAAGCCTTAGCCAGCGGTGAGTGGCTCGAGGGAACCGTGGCTGCCATCGCCAGCGTAATTGCATTCGTTCCTCAGGGTCTAGTGCTGATCACAAGCATCACCTTTGCCGTGGCAGCCATGAAGTTGGCCAACCGGAAAGTTCTGCTTCAGGAGCTGCCTGCCGTTGAAGGACTGGCTCGCGTGGATGTGGTTTGTTTTGATAAAACCGGAACGCTCACCGAGGGAGACATCGAGTTTGAGGCACTCGAGTTGGTTGGCCCTGCTAACCTCGGCCACGAAGCCGTGCTTGCCTACTTTGGAAACGACCCAGACGCCAACGCCACCGCTCGTTGCCTTCAAACTGCTTTCACCGGTCAAGAGACTCTGACTCAAACAGATGCGGTCTCTTTCACCTCTGCCCAGAAGTGGTCATCCTTCACGTTCAAGAATTCTGGTACTTGGAAACTTGGCGCGCCAGAATTCGTCCTAGCTAAAACCGAGCAGAAGGTTTTGAGTCGAGCTGCCGAACTGGCAGCTACCGGTCGCCGCACGCTGGTGCTGACTCACGGAGAAAGCCCTGTGGCACTGGTCACCTTCCGCGAGCGCATTCGCCCAGATGCTGCCGAGACGGTTGAATACTTTAGACAGCAGGGTGTTTCTATTCGGATCATCTCCGGCGATAACCCGCAAACCGTGACCGCGGTGGCCAGGGATGCCGGAGTAATTTTTGAGGGTGAAGGTTTCGATGCCAGAAACCTACCTACCGATCCCGAAGCGTTAGCCAAGGTGATGGAGCAGTTCACAGTCTTCGGCCGCGTGACTCCTGAGCAAAAGCGCGACATGGTTGAGGCGCTTCAGCGTAATGGCCACGTGGTTGCCATGACCGGTGATGGAGTGAACGACGCCCTTGCCCTGAAGAAAGCTGACATCGGAATCGCAATGGGTTCGGGCAGCCCGGCCACTAAGGCGGTTTCTAATCTTGTCCTGCTAGACGGCAAGTTCTCGAACCTGCCGGGAGTGGTGGCAGAGGGTAGAAAGGTCATCGCCAACATCGAGCGAGTATCCAAACTCTTCCTCACCAAAACCAGCTGGGCTCTTTCGCTTGCCCTAGTGTTCGGCATCATGGCCTGGAAGTTCCCGTTCCTACCTCGCCAACTTTCGGGAATCGATTCGTTCACCATCGGCCTACCCGCATTCGCCCTTGCGCTACTACCGAACGCCCGTCGTTATGTTCCAGGCTTCCTAGGACGAGCCCTCTCGTTCACCATCCCAAGCGGCATCGCAATTGCCCTAAGCGTGATTGCGCTCAACCTGATTAGCCGAGAAGCCGGTTGGTCTGTCGAAGCTTCCCAAACAGCAACCATGATCACCATGAGCATCACCGGTCTTTGGGTGCTCAGCACTTTGGCTCGGCCACTTGACCGAATCAAGGTTTCAATCTTTGTTGGCATGGTTGCGCTCGGGCTCCTGTTGTTCACAGTTCCGCTTTCGACCGACTACTTCGGGTTCAGTGCTCTGAGCCAGGATAAGTTGTTGTGGTCTTTCGCCCTTGGGCTAGCCGGCTCTGCGCTCATAGAAATCGTCCACCAAGTCTCCAGCAGGCGAATCAAACTCGAGGGTTTAGCGTAACCTTCGGCAATTCGGGGGCTGGAATCCAGCCGCCAACCTGATCTTCGAAGTTTTCCCAGTGCGGCTCTTGAGCGTTCCAACTTTCGCGCCAGGCAACAATCTCGGAATGCGAGCGACCGATGAAGTTCCACCACATCACGATGTGTTCGGTGAATGGTTCTCCGCCCAGAAGTAGCGCAACCCCGTCACCCGAAATCGCCGCTGCTTCACCGACTGGCAGGTAGATCAACTCATCAACGGCAACCGCTTGACCATTCACGCTGACCGAGCCAGAAACAACCAGGATGCCGTGCTCGAAACTTGGAGTTAGCGGAAGTTCAACTTCGCCAGAAACTTGTAATTCAACTCCAACCAGCGGGCTGTAAGTCGTGGCTGGCGATTGGGCATCGGAAAAGCTGCCGATGAAGACCTTCGCGGTTGAATCCCCAAGCCTCACCACCGGAAGATCAGCGTGGTGTTCAAAACTCGGGGCAACATCTCTAGAGCCCTCAGGAAGCGCCACCCAAAGTTGGGCCGCGTGCAACGACGACGGCCCGACCAAACTAATTTCACTATGTGAGATTCCGGTGCCGGCGGTCATCAGGTTGAGCTCACCTGGCTTGAGAGTTTGGATCGAGCCCACGCTATCGCGGTGTTCCATGAGACCGCTAAACGGCCAGGTCACTGTTTGCAAGCCCGTATGCGGATGTCTAGCAACTACCATGCCGTCAACCTGCTCGGTTGGTCCGAAGTGATCGAGAAAGACCCAGGCACCGATTCGCCTAAGTTGCGGCTGCGGAAAAGACCTTTTGATATCAACTTCCGTGCGAGTGGTTAGCTTCACCAAACGAGGACTAACCAGCAAGCTCATGTTTCGATTATCGCTTACCCCCTAGTCTGGTTAGGTGACTAAACCACAACGCCCCTGGGTAATCGACTTTGGCATTCTCACACTTCTCTGGGGAGCCAGCTTCCTATTCATTGCTTTGGCAGGGCGAATCCTTACTCCGGTTGGCGTTAGCTTTTTCCGAATGTTCTTCGGAGCGTTAGCGCTGTTCGTCCTAGTGAAAATCGCGAAACAACGTCTGCCAAAATCTAGGGACGCCTGGTTCAAGACCTTTATCGCCGGCATCTTGATGAGTGCAGTTCCGTTCACGCTGTTTGCCTATGCCGAACTACACATCTCTTCAGGCCTCGCGGGGATGATCAACGCGGCAACCCCGGTGATGACCGTCCTGGCTATTTTGATTGCCTTCCGTGATCAGAAACCAAACCGAGTTCAGGTGATTGGACTCGGCGTTGGAATCGCCGGAACCCTGGTTCTACTTGGTGTTTGGCAGGGCTTTGGCGACAACGACCCGCTGGCCATCGGCGCTTTGATCTTGGCAACCATGTTCTACGGATTCGGTAGCCCCTACATCCGCAAATACGTTAGTCCTCTCGGGCTTCCAAACCAGGTCGCTGTGCTGATGCAGCTCACTTCGGCGAGCATTGTGACCCTACCGTTTTACCTCGCTGGTCCACTCCTAGTTGGTGTTCCAGATTTGGTCACGGTTGGTTCGATCGTCACCCTCGGCGTTTTCGGAACCGGTGTCGCCTACGTTCTCTACTACCGCATCATCGAGCAGGCCGGTTCAACCGTCGCCAGTTCGATAACCATCGCGACCCCGGTAGTCGCAGTAATTCTGGGCGTACTAGTGCTTCAAGAAAGTATTCACTGGTACGAAGCACTCGGTGGCCTGGTAATCATGCTCGGAGCAATGATCACGCAGGGTCGAGTGAAGTTTCTTAACTAAGCGACTCTGGAAGCGCTAGCGGCTGAGCCGGCAGACGTTCCTGCGCAAACCAGCGTTGCTGGTAGCCGGTCGAAGAAGCCATGAGATCAAGGAACGGCTTGGCGTCGAAGCTTTCTGGGCCAAGCACACCTTCGCCCTTCCAAATTCCGTCGGCAATAAGTTCCAGTGCAATCACCGGGTTGAAGGCGGTCTGCCAAACCACAGCTTGTGATTCGTAGTTGGCCATCGTCCACTCGTTGTCGGCAACGTGGTAAAGATAGGTGGCACGAAGCTTGCCGTCGTGGTCTTTACCGGTCACTAAAACGCCGGCACAGGTTTTACCGGTCATGCGTGGGCCGATCGTGGCTGGGTCTGGAAGAACCGCGGCAACCATGTCGCGAGGGGCAACGTCTACCGGACCCTGAGCCGAACGAACGCGGTGAGGCTTGGTCTGGTCTAGGCCAAGGGCGTGCAAAGTCTTGAGGATACCGATGAACTCGTTTCCTAGACCGTACTTGAAGCTGAACTTGTTCGCGTTGATAACCGCAGGAAGCATGGTGACTTCCTCGTGTTCAACGTTTACACACTCGACAGCGCCAATACCTTCAGGGAATTCAAAGATCTCTGGTTCGCTGAACGGGCGAGTGGTGTAAAAACCCTTGTCCTTGCTCCAGAGCACCGGAGGGTTCAAACACTCTTCGATGGTGGTCCAGATTGAGAACGATGGGGCAAAGATTTCTTCGCCGTTTTCGTCGCGGACCACAAGGTTTCCGCCGTCCTTGACCGAGACCTCATCGATTTCGGAGAACAGGTGGTCCTGGGCGTAACGAGCGAATACGTTCGAGAGACCCGGCTCGACACCGATACCGACCAGGGCCAAGAGACCGGCGCGCTCCCACTGCTCAGCCACTGCGAACTGAGAGTCGCCGAGCTTGATGCCCGGCTTGTGGAAGGGGTCTTCCGGGTGTGGCTCGGAAAGGCTCATGGCCATGTCTAGATAGTTGGCCTTGGCGCTGAAAGCCCCCGAGAAAACGGTTGGCACAAACTTCGGCTCAACAGCGTTTAGCACGTGGGTGATTGAGTGCTCTCGGCAAAGTTCGGTGACATTAGCCGCGTTGCCGGCGTCAACTTTTGCGGATTCGAATTTTGCTGCCACATCGTCGCCGTGACGATTTCTGATCCATTCGATTACCTCATCGG
>JBIKJD010000064.1:0-5951 GCA_044361205.1 Rhodoluna sp. | reverse complement strand
TCGCATTTGAATCTCTGCGGTTTCACCACGAAGTTTTACCAGTTCGGCGTGCTGACCGGTTCGAGCGTTCTCCAACTCTCCGAGCTTTACCTTCACCCCAGCGGTTGCGTCGGCAATCTTCTCCAAAATTGTTGGAAGAACATCTAGGACGAGCTTGGCCGATTGAAGCTGTTTGCTCTGAGCTTCCGCTGCAACTCGGGCTCGCTCTAAAGCTTCCTTAGCTTCGGCAACCTGAGAGCGAAGCGTTTCCGCGCGCTGCTTCTCTACGCGAAGACGTTCCACCGCGGCACCGAGATCGACTCTAACCTCAAGCTCACTCTGACGCTCTTGCTCTAGGTTGTCGACCAAGGTTGGGCGTTCCGAAGCGTCAACCGATGGTCGCTCTCCGGCCGCGAAGTCATCGTGGATTTTGATTGCAGCAGCAAGCGTGTTTTCAGCTTCGGCAATCTTTTCTGTTGCTTGTGCTGCCACGTTCGCCAAACGGTCAACTTCGCTAGTGGCGGCCTCGACGGCAACGCGAAGTCGACCCAGGCTTTCAGCATTAGAAGCCAACTGTGAGTCGTGTTCACTTAGTGCCGTATGTGCTTCCTTGGCAGAAGCTTTGGCAGCCTCCTCGGTGGCACGCGCTTGAACCAGTTCACCCTTGGTGTTTTCGATTTGGTCGTTGACCATGGCAAGACGCTTTTCCGCAGCATCACGCTCGGCAACCAGTTCAACCTTGGAAGGTTTCTTGTTTGATCCACCGCGAATCACCGTTTCGGTTAGAACATCGCCGTCGAGTGTAATTAGGGTCTTGGTGATAGCGCTCTTGTCGCTTTTATAAAGCTCGCGCGCTGAATCGAGATCGTCAACTATGACGACACCTTGAAGAAGCTTAAGAATTCCAGCGGCAGCCGAAACCACCTCGGTTGCGTTGCGCGCTGCGCCAACTTTGATCTCGCCGGTTGCCGCGAGCTTTCCATCAACGTCGGCAATTACCAATTCAACCCGACCGCCGTCTTGGGTCTTTAGGTGAGCGATGGCTTCTAGGCCAGCTTCGCGATTGTCGGCTACCAGTGCGTCGGCTAATGGGCCAAGTGCAGCGGCGATGGCCGCTTCAAATCCAGGTGCAATTTGCATGTGAGATGCAACCAGACCGCGGATACCGCGGAGTCCCGAGTTCGATAGAACTGAGGCGCCGTCTTTTTGCTCAAGAGTTAGGTTCAGCGCCGAACGCTTAGCCGAAAGTGAGTCGCGCTCGCGCTCAGCTTCGTGCAGCGCCTCGCGTAAAGTCTCGATCTTGACCCCGGCATCGGAAACTGCCTTTTGAGCGGACTCGTAACGCTGTTCAAGTGGGTTGTCGCCCTGGTTGCTTTCACCCTGAAGTTGAGATTCTAAGTTCTTGTATTCGTCCTTGGTCGAGGCCAAACGGGTCTTAGCTTCATTCAGAGCCGACTCGTGACGAACCACTTCTTCACGAAGGGAAGCTAGGCGTGATTCAGCAACGGCCGCTTCGTTGGCCAAGCGAGACTTCTCAAGATCGAACTGCGAGATCAGTGCGCTTTGCTCAGCCAGTTGATTGTCGAAAACTTCTAGGGCATCGCGAGCCTTGTTGCGCTTCGCCTCAGCCTCGTTCAGTTTCGCTTTTAGAGCTTCTACGGCAACCGCGAGTTCTTTCGCGGAAAGTTCAGCAGCATCTGCCTCAGCGTCAATCTGGGCTGGATCAACCACAGCACCGTTAACTTCGGACTGTTGAGCCAACATGGCAACGCGTTGGTTGGCCATCGACAGAAGTGAACGGAAGCGCTCACCGACTGAATCGAATTCATAGCCGAGAGCTCTGGTTTGGTCTAACTCGACAGAAACCTGGGCGGCCTCGAGAACGCCTAGACGTGCAGTGTTTTCGCCAAGAACTTCAGCGAGAATATTGCGCTCGGCCTTTCGGTCGGATTCGTTTTTGGCGGTTTCTTCAAGAGTCGTGTGCAGGTTGTAAATGTCGTCGGCGAGCAAACGAGCCTTGGCATCGCGCAGCACCGAAGCGATTCCCTGAGCCTCGCGTGCTACCTCTGCTTGCTGTCCGAGCGGTTTCAACTGGCGGCGAACTTCGCCAGCCAAGTCGTTCAAGCGGGTGAGGTTGGCTTGCATTGCGTCAAGCTTGCGAACCGTCTTTTCTTTACGACGACGGTGTTTCAGAATACCGGCTGCTTCTTCGATGAATCCGCGACGCTCTTCTGGGGTTGCCTTGAGCACACCGTCGAGTTGACCTTGACCTACGATGACGTGCATTTCACGCCCGAGTCCGGAGTCGGAGAGCAACTCTTGAACGTCAAGCAAACGGCAAGGATCGCCGTTGATGGCATACTCGCTGCCCCCGTTGCGGAAAAGCGTTCGACTAATGGTGACTTCGGTGTATTCGATCGGCAGGGCACCATCGGTGTTGTCGATCGTTAACTGAACCTCCGCGCGACCGAGTGGGCCTTTGGTTGACGTTCCAGCGAAGATAACGTCTTCCATCTTTCCGCCGCGAAGGGTTTTGGCTCCCTGCTCGCCCATTACCCAAGCGAGTGCGTCAACGACGTTTGATTTTCCTGAACCGTTCGGGCCCACAACAGCGGTTACCCCGGGTTCAAAGTTGAATGTGGTTGGCTGAGCGAAGGACTTAAATCCCTTGAGGGTGAGGCTTTTTAAATACAAGCTCTACTCACTCTCCCAGTGTCGTTTTTGGTTGCCCAGATAACTTCTAAACTCCAAAAATACCCTATGAAACAGAGCGTTTTTGACACTTCGGGCAGAAGTGTGAGCCTCGGTTCATCCAGTTTTCTCGAACGATGGCCTTGCCACAGCGAGGGCATGGGCGACCAGTCATTCCGTAAGCATTTAGCGAAACTTCGAAATAGCCAGATTGCCCGTTCACATTCTTATACTGCTCGTCAAAACTCGTGCCACCAACTAGGACGGCTGCCGCCAAAATCTCCCGAACATGGCCGAGCAGTTCTTTGGTCTTTGGTAGCGTCAGGGAGTTGGCCGGTTGGTCGTAGTGAAGCTTCGCGCGCCACAGTGCTTCGTCGGCGTAGATGTTGCCTACCCCGCTCAGCACTCCCTGATCGAGCAGCACTTTTTTGATTCCCGCGGTTCGACTTCTAAGTTTTTTGATGACCGCGACTTCGTCGAAGTTTGGGTCGAGTGGGTCACGGGCAATGTGGGTTACGGACGAGGGAATGCGTTCGTCATGATCAACTGCAATCAGCTCGTCAATTGCTAGCGAACCAAAGATTCTCTGGTCCACGAAACGCATTTCCAACTTTTTACCGGAAGGAGATGTTGCAAACAAAATGACTCGGGTTAGTTTGTCCGGTTCGCTGCCAGCGTCACGCACCAGCATTTGCCCGCTCATTCCAAGGTGACCAACCATAGCTAAACCATTTCGATCCAGAGGTATCCAAAGGAACTTGCCGCGACGTGACATGTGCTTCAGGGTCGCGCCGGTCATTACGCTTACGAAATCTTGGACGCCAGGCTGGTGACGTTTCAGGCTCCTTGAATCCAGGACTTCAACTGAGGTGACTTGAGCGCCCGTCAAATATTCGGCCAGTCCGGCGCGAACGGTTTCTACTTCGGGTAACTCAGGCATTACGAAAGTTTGCTAAGAGCAGCCAGAGCCGCCTCGGTCTCGGCGTCACGTTTACTTCTGGCGGTCCCAATGAAGACTTTCCCAGACATCACCAAACTGGCCGTGAAGGTTCGATCGTGATCTGGGCCATCATGGGTTACGTTGTACTCGGGCGCATCAACCCCCAGTTTGTTGGCAAGTTCTTGCAACTTCGTTTTTGGCTCTGACGCATTTAGCAAACCCTGCGGGTCGGCTAGCAGCGGAATGACATGGCTGCGAACGAACTCGGTAGCGGCATCGATTCCCTTCGAAACGTAAATGGCACCGAGTAGAGCCTCGAAGACATCTGCAAGAAGATTAGCCTTGGTGCGTCCGCCGGTGCGTTCCTCGCCAACCCCGAGACGAAGGTGGGTTCCCAGGTCCAGCGCTAAAGCCAGTGGAGCCAAGGCTTTTGCCGAAACGACGGCGTTCTTCAATCGGCTGAGTTCGCCTTCATCTAAATCTGTGAAGGTTTCCGTGATGTGCGCGGAAATGACAAAACCCAGTACCGAATCCCCGAGAAACTCGAGGCGTTCATTACTGGGTTGATTGCCGTTCTCGTAAGCGTACGAGCGGTGAGTTAGTGCAAGCTCAAGCAGCGCTGGTTCGATGTTTACACCGAGCCGAGCTTCAAGCTCGCCAAGACTCATGTCTTTAGGCGTCTGCGACCTTGCGGCCCTTGTACTCCATGAATAGAGCGTTGCCGGCTGAGTCTTCAACTACCTTCGCGCGGTGAGGAAGCGAGTAAACGGTTTTGCCGTTAACTACGGTCTTCACTAGGGTCTGCTCGGCGGCCTTCCACTGCGAACGACGTGCGTGAGTGCGAGCGCGGGACAGGCGGCGTTTTGGTACTGGCATTTCTACTCCATCAAGTTCTTTAGGGCGTTCCACCTCGGGTCCACCGGGGCTTCATGCACATGTTGCGGGCTTTCGTTCAACTTCACTCCACAATCAACGCACAGACCTTCACAGTCGTTGCTACAGATTGGTTGGAACGGAAGCGAAAGAACTACCGCATCTCGGACAACCTGTTCCAGATCAATTGTTTCATCTGATATAACAAGGTCGTCTTCGTCTGTTAAAGAATAGGCGAAAAGCTCCTGAAATTCCACATCAACCTCTAGATTGAGTGGATCCAAACATCTTGAACACTCGCTTTTTGCGTCTCCTTGGATATTTGCAGTCACCAAAATACCCTCGTGGACGGATTCGAGGCGACCGTCAATCGAAATTTCTGAACCGACTTCGATTACGGCAATTGAGTTGTCCAGTGCCTCTGGCACTGCGAAGTCGAGTTCGATTCGACGCAGCGAACCTGGCTTATGCATTAGGTCGTGAACCTGAACGAGGTATGGGCTGATCACTTTATGCCTTTGCCTTGAAGCCCCGAATTACCGAGGCTGGAACATATTTCGAAATGTCTCCACCCAGGGCAGCCACCTGTTTCACCAAACTTGATGAGATGTGAGTGTTGGCAGGATCGGATGGCAGGAAGATGGTCTCAATGCCGGTTAGGTCGCGATTAACTCGGGCCATTGGAAGTTCATACTCAATGTCAACGCCGGTGCGGAATCCCTTAATCAAAATATCGGCACCCAAACTTTCCGCAAATTCGGTGAGCAACCCGCTTTCCAGTGAATCAACCGATACCCTGCCCATGAGATTGCGTTCGATCAGGGCATCGGTGAGCATTTGAACTCGCTCGGCAACAGTGAAAAATGCCGCCTTAGAAGGGTTGTGAACAACGACGACGGTCAGTCGTGAGACGACGTCCATGGCACGCTCGATGATGTCGAGGTGTCCAAGGGTCAGCGGGTCGAATGAGCCGGGGTAAACGGCGTGCTTGCTCATGTAACTAGGTTAGCGAAATAACTAGGCCTTAGCGATGTTTGCTTTCGCCGCCTCGTCCAAGCGTTCGAGAGTTTCGGCTAAGACTCGATTGGTCTCAAGGGTCGGGTCACTTACCAGTACCTCACCCGCAGCAACCCGCATTCTAGAAATCAAGTCGGCGTCCTTGATGACTCTCAAAAGTTTCAAACTTGACCGGGTGCCCGATTGGTTCGCGCCCAAAACATCGCCTTCGCCTCGCAACTCGAGGTCGATTTCACTCAAACGGAAACCGTCGAGTGTCGCCGCCACGGCATTCACGCGTTCAATGGCCAACGACCCTTCCTCGGCAGTGGTGAGCAAGAGACAGAGTCCGGCATGTCCGCCTCGACCAACACGGCCGCGCAGCTGGTGAAGTTGTGACACCCCGAAGCGATCAGCGTCTAAAACAACCATGACGGTCGCATTCGGAACATCAACGCCAACCTCGATGACG
>JBIKJD010000063.1:0-5973 GCA_044361205.1 Rhodoluna sp. | reverse complement strand
CTCTTCGCCGTCGAGGAACTCTTCTACAAGAATTCCCAGATGAAGAAACTTTTTGGCGTGGTCCAGAGCAGCTGTGCGATCGCTGGTTACGATAACACCCTTGCCCGCGGCTAGCCCGTCGGCTTTAACCACGTATGGAGCACCAAACTCATCAATGGCCGCTTGAACCTCGGCGATTGTTGAACATTCCTTGGCGGCTCCAGTTGGCACCCCAGCACCAGCCATAATGTCTTTTGCGAAAGCTTTCGAGCCTTCTAGCTGCGCGGCCGCCTTGCTTGGCCCGAACACCGCGATGCCAAGTTCACGAAGCGGGTCGGCAACACCCTCGATTAGCGGAGCCTCGGGTCCGATAATGACTAAGTCGAAACCCTTTTGCCTTGCGTATTCGGCCACTGCGGCCGGGTCCATCATGTTCAGGTTTGGATCGCAAGTTACGTCGGCCGCGATTCCAGCATTTCCAGGCGCCACAATGATTTTGCCGGATTCCGTTCCGGTTCTAATCAGCGCTTTGACGATTGCATGCTCGCGGGCGCCAGAACCAAGAACCAGGATTTTCATAACTCCAAGTTTAAGCGAGTTGATTAGGCTGAGAGCATGCCACTTAGACGAATCAAGCCAATCGATGGAATTGCTTCGGTGAAAGCTGTTCTGGCCGATTCGTCCAAGCGAATCAACAACGACGACGATTTCAAGCGGGCAGTTCGCTATCTGCTCGAGGAATTGAGTTTTCTTAGACCAGGTAAAGCGGTTGAGGTAAGGGTTCCTCCGCTCGGAGCGGTTCAGTGCATTGAAGGTCTCACTCACAAGCGAGGCACTCCGCCAAACACCGTTGAGCTAAATGCTCAGGATTGGTTTGCGCTCGCGGTTGGTGAGAACAGTTGGAGTGACCTCACCAGCTCGGGCCGTTTGTTCCAATCTGGCACTCGAGCCGATATTTCAGACGTTTTCCCAATCTGGCGTTGATGGTTGAATAGAGACATGGCTAAAGAAATCGTTCAAATTCGCAAGGCACCAAAGTACCTGCCTTTCCTGTTGGCTTTTGCGACGGTTGGGTTCATCACCGCCGTTTTCGTGTATCTCAACATCGACGAAGCCGACAAGGGTAATGCTTCGATCTTCGGTTTGATGCTGACCTATTTTTCTGGTGCAGGCGCAGCACTCGGTTTAGTGATTGCGTTGATTATTGACGGAATCTCTCGCCTCCGAGTCAAAATGGCTGTGGCCGAGCGCAGACGCTAAACTTTGAAGTAGAAATCCCCAACATTTGAATCGAGGGTAGCGATGCTTCGTGGCGACGGACTGTTGAATCACGATCTGCTACCTAACGAATCCGGCCCCCAAGACCAATGCGGTGTTTTCGGTGTTTGGGCGCCCGGTGAAGAAGTTGCGAAGCTAACCTTTTTCGGCCTTTACGCACTGCAACACCGCGGTCAAGAATCCGCTGGAATTGCAACTTCAGACGGCAGCAAAATCTTGGTTTACAAAGACATGGGTTTGGTCTCTCAGGTTTTCTCCGAGTCTGCGCTGGAAAGTTTGGTCGGGCATATCGCGGTGGGTCATAACCGTTACTCAACCACCGGTGCATCGTCGTGGAGAAATGCCCAACCAACCTTGGGACGCACATCATCGGGAACCGTTGCGCTGGCCCACAATGGAAACCTCACAAACACCGCTGATCTTCTAGAGCTGCTCAGGGAGCGTTACCCGGATCAAGAGAGTAATGAGATCACCGGCGGAAACACCACAGACACGGCTGTGCTAACCGCGCTGATGGCCGGCGACCTCGACCACACCCTAGAGGCAACCGCCTTGGAGTTACTTCCAAAAGTAAAGGGCGCTTTTTGCCTAGTCTTCATGGACGAAACCACGATGTACGCCGCCAGAGACCCACAGGGAGTCAGACCCCTAGTGCTAGGACGCCTCGAACGCGGCTGGGTGGTTGCCTCGGAGACCGCTGCACTCGATATCGTCGGCGCCTCATTTGTTCGCGAAGTTGAGCCGGGTGAACTGATCGCCATCGACGAAAACGGGTTGCGTTCTTCTCGCTTTGCCGAAGTCAAGCGCTCAGGTTGTGTCTTCGAATACGTCTACCTCGCCAGACCAGACACCAGCATCAACGGCAAAAACATCTACGACGCACGAGTCGAAATGGGACGGCAGTTGGCGCGGGAATATCCGATTGAGGCGGATCTTGTAATTCCTACGCCAGAGTCGGGAACCCCGGCCGCCATCGGCTACTCACAGGAATCCGGCATTCCATTCGGTCATGGCCTAGTGAAAAACGCATACGTCGGCCGAACCTTCATCCAACCTTCACAGACCATTCGACAGCGCGGTATTCGCCTGAAGCTCAATCCGCTTAAAGAAGTTATTCGCGGCAAGCGCATCATCGTGATTGACGACTCAATCGTTCGCGGCAACACCCAGCGCGCTCTAGTGCAGATGCTGCGCGAAGCTGGCGCGGCCGAGATCCACATCCGCATTTCCAGCCCGCCAATCACTTGGCCATGTTTCTATGGAATCGATTTCGCAACCAGGGCCGAGCTGATTGCAACCGGCCTTGGCGTGGACGATGTTCGCAAATCAATCAACGCCGACACCTTGGGTTACCTTTCCAAAGAAGGCATGATCGCTTCGACCGGCCAGGAAGAGCGCGAACTTTGCACCGCCTGCTTCACCGGCAAGTACCCGATCGAACTTCCAACTTCAGATCGACTTGGCAAGAACCTATTAGAGCGAACCGATGCTGCTTCGTGTGAACCGGGTCCAGATTCCGAACTGGATGCGCTAGTAACCGAGGCAGAAAAGAACCTATGACCGAGAACTCATATGCCAAAGCCGGAGTCGATACCGAAGCTGGCGATTTGGCCGTAGAACTGATGAAGCGCTCGGTCGCAGCAACCCACAACAAGCTGGTTTTCGGCGGACTCGGCGGATTTGCTGGAATGATGGACATTTCGTTCGTCAAAGATTTTGAGCAACCACTCTTGGCAACGTCCACAGACGGCGTTGGCACCAAGGTTGCAATCGCTCAGGCTATCGATAAGCACGACACCATTGGTCAAGACCTGGTCGGCATGGTCGTCGACGACATCGTGGTAGTAGGTGCGAAGAGCCTGTTCATGACCGACTACATCGCCTGCGGCAAGGTGGTGCCTAGCCGCATTGCCGAAATCGTGAAAGGCATTGCCGAAGCTTGTTCAGAAGTCGGGGTGGCTTTGGTCGGCGGCGAAACCGCAGAACACCCAGGACTACTCGGTCCGGAAGACTACGACGTCGCGGGCGCCGCGGTTGGGGTTGTTGAGGCGAGCAAGTTGCTTGGACCGCAAAAAGTCAATGTCGGCGACGTCGTCCTAGGTATGGAGTCCTCAGGTTTGCATTCGAATGGCTACTCGCTGGTGCGCCGAATTGTGGAAGATCGCGGTTTCAAGTACACCGAACACTCGCCGGAGTTTGAAGGCACTCTCGGTGAAGCCTTGCTAACCCCAACCCGCCTTTACACCGGTGTGCTAAATGAACTTTTGGCTAGTGAATTGGGTTCCGCCGTGCACTCGATGAGTCACATCACGGGCGGTGGAATCGCCGCCAACCTTGCCCGTGTTCTTCCTAAAGGTTTGTCACTAAGCGTCGATCGTTCAACCTGGACTCCGCTGCCGGTCTTTCAGGTGCTGAGCCAATGGGGCGGATTCTCGCTCGAATCAGTCGAGGGAACTTGGAACCTAGGACTCGGGCAGGCGCTGGTAGTTTCCGCCGAACAGGCCGAACGTGTTTCGTCGATGCTGAATGCTCGCGGTTACAAAACCTGGACTTTGGGGGAAATTGAAAGCCAACCGGAAAACCTGAGCGAATACGTTCAAGGTGCCAAGGGCGTAGACGGCGGAGCAGTAAAACTATTTGGAAGTTTTGCGAGCTGATTTTCTCTTGAGAAGGTAAATCACTAGGGCGCCAACCACTACTGCCGAACCAATTCCAATCCCGATCCAAAGCCCAGAATCATTTGTTGGGCTGGATGCAGTTGGTGCAGAAGTTTTACCAAATGGGGCCAGCGATACTGCTTCAAAAACTAGCCGGTCTCCAATCTGTGCTTCCCAGACGATGGTATTGCCGGATTGCTTGCCGTTGGTCGACTTGATCTCACCAGGAAGCGTGATGCTAACCATCAGAGTGCTTCCTTCGAAGAGCTCCGCGGTTGCAGGGTTGTCTCTAACCGCGTTTACATCGGAAGTTCCGCCACTGGTGTCAATGGCCCCACCAACAACCAGTTCGTCGCCATCGCGCACGATCCGCAGAGAAGTGGAACCGCTGGCACTGTAAAACTTGTCTAGGGCAATTTCTTCAAAACTGTATTTGGTTCCGGTGAATTTGTCGTCGCTGTAGCCTTCGGCGCTAACCCCGGTTCCCTCGTTGAACATCCCGTTGGTGTCGAACATGTCGGGAGTGGCACCGTTGGCGTTCCCGGCCTCAATCATTTTTTTGGAAAATGCCACTATGGCGGTTCCGGAAACGGTGTCGGTAGGAGATACCGTGAGTCCCATTTCTAGCTTCATGCAACCGGTGGTAACCAAGGCAATCGATAGAGCCAAGGTAAGAGCTGAAACAAAACGCTTAAACATTATTTTTGACCCTTTCGGGGACTATTTGTCGGCTTCGCCGCTGGCGTCTGATTCTTCGCCTTCGGTTTCATCGTCTGGGTATAGGTCAGCCCATTTGTCGATGAACTCTTCGCTCTCTGCCTCGGTAGCAAGTTCTTTTTCCAGCGCAGACAAATCAGTGTTTGGGCTGAAGTACTTTAGATCGCGCGCAACTTTAGTGTGCTTCGCTTTTTGACGGCCACGCCCCATGGCGAGCCCCCTAACTAAGAATCAAGTGATGAAAACCTGATAACACTTTATCAGCCGTTACTGCCAAAGCAGCACGAGGTACACGGCTGTGAACGAAAACAAAAGGTTTAAGGCTACGTTTATGAGCGCAGCCGAACGTTTGCCATCGCGAAGCAGTTCCCAAGTCTGAGCAATAAAAGTAGAGAAAGTTGAGAGGCCCCCAGCCAGCCCTGCGATTACGATCAATTGAAATTGTGGCGCTAGCAGAAGAGCCCAAGCTGCCAAGGCGGTTGCAAGGGTATTAGCTATAAGGATTCCCCAAGGGATATAGCCTTTGAATTCGGAGAGTGAGACCCTAAGTAGAGCACCCAGGCCACCGAAGATCGCAACGACGAAAAGCTCTATGATGTGCGCTCACCGCCTAGATTTCTCCCCAGTGCGTAGGCGAAAAGACCAACTCCGATCTGAGCCGTCAATTGAAGGAGAGCCGAATCTCCTTCCAGGCTGGCGAAGGTAATCAGTGAACTGAGCGTCGTAAAGCCTCCCGCAAAGCCTGAGCCTAGTAGATTTTGCATCGCGGAGCTTTTTAGGTTCTGACTCGTGTGCACGAATCCCAGAAGCAGTGCGCCAAAAATGTTTGCCATCCAAAGCCAAACACTCTGGTCAAAACTTAGCGAAAGCGCATAGCGAGCCAAACTTCCAAAGGCGCCACCCAGAAAAGCAAGACTAATTAGGCGAAGCTTCATGACTTCACTTCTTGCGAGTGCGCGAACCCAAACGGAAGCTGGATAGGAAACCAAGCCCTAAGAAGGCGCCGGCAGCCCAAGCCGAAAACTTGGTGCCATCGGTAAAACCGTCGCCGGCAGCCGATTGAATCTCGGCAGACTTTCCAACCAGCGATTGCAATTCGGGATTTGAGGCAATCACTTCTGGAAGTGCAGGAATGATCGAACCGGCGCTATCCACAACGAGGGTTGAAATAACACTTGCCTGTTCTTTAGAAACGTCTAGGTTTGCAAGTCGTTCATCAATTGAGTTCTGAGTTCCGGTAAATAGTAGCGTTCCAAGAACGGCGATCCCTAGCGCAGAACCGATCTGACGAGCGGTGCTCTGGGTGCCCGAACCTTGACCGGTCTTTTCCATTGGCACGTCT
>JBIKJD010000103.1:0-3941 GCA_044361205.1 Rhodoluna sp. | reverse complement strand
TGTTGACCGTTGTGAACCTGCAGAACACTGAATTTCGCGCAATTGCCACCAGTGGATCAGCCGAGCGGGGTGAACACATTTGGAATCCTCAGTCTGCGTCAATGGCTTCTGGAAACCTCGTTCAGGTTTCAATACTCGCTAAGGACTTAGTGACTGCCGATGTTTGGGCAACCGCATGCTTTGCCCAAGGGGAGTCGGCGATAGACCGAATTGCGCGCGAACCAGGAATAGAAGGGCTATTTGTCTTTGCCGATGGTCGCGTTGATGGCACTGACGGTTTCGCAGAAGTGCTTAGAGCTTCCGCTTAGTTCCAGGTGCTTGGTGCAGGTTCTTTGCCTTTGGGTAACGAAGCGTCGGCGCTCCAACGAACCACCCAATCTGGCAAAACGGGTTGCTCTCCTGGCCAACCACCACCTGCCTCAATGACTTCAGCAGGGCTCAAGATGCCCCTAGGGTTGATGAGCCATCTGGTCTTGACAATCGCTTTTGTGTAGATCTCACCGTTTCTTGTGAAACGTTGTTCCATGTAGAAGGCCTGGTCGTCCCAGCCAATAACTTTAGATTCGATTTCGAACAACTGCCAAAGTTCAAGCGACTTTCGGTAAGTAATAGTGACCCCAACCACGACGGGGTACCAACCCAATTTCTTCACCTTGAGCCAACCGCCAGCTCTAAGTAAATGATCAAATCGCCCTAGATCCATGATCGACAGGTAGACGCCATTATTCATGTGAGCAAAAGCGTCAAGGTCGGTAGGCCAGACTCTAAAGGTGCGCTTGCCAACATCGGCAATCGACAGTTTTGATTTGAAGCGCCATCCTGTGAAGGCCCAAATCATTCGTAGCCAGAGCTTCACCAGATACTCACTCGCTTTTCGGGTGCGAGCCAAGCCTTATCGCTAGGGGTAACGTTGAAGGCTTCATAGAAGGCGTCGATGTTTCGAACAATCTGGTTGCAGCGGAACTCGGCTGGGGAGTGAGGGTCGGTTGCTAGTCTCTGGATCATGATTTCGTCACGACCCTTGGTTCGCCAAGCCTGGCCCCACGATAGAAATAGCCTCTGGGCTCCGGTCAAGCCATCCATCACCGGAGGCTCGGCACCCTCAAGCGACATTAGATACGCCTTGTAGGCAATTGCCAAACCGCCCAGGTCGCCGATGTTCTCACCAATCGTGAAAGCTCCGTTGACTCGGTGCTCGTCGGAAAGTTGGGCTGGGGAAAGTTCGTCGTACTGGTTGATTAGTTCCTTGGTTAGCTTTTCGAACGCTTCGCGATCTTCATCGGTCCACCAACTCGATAGCGCGCCATCTCCGTCGTACTTAGAACCTTGGTCATCGAAACCGTGACCAATTTCGTGGCCGATTACCGCACCGATTGCTCCGAAGTTCACGGCTGCATCAGCCTCCGACGAGAAGAAAGGTGGCTGCAAAATAGCCGCTGGGAAAACGATCTCGTTGAAACCTGGGTTGTAATAGGCGTTCACGGTCTGCGGGGTCATGAACCACTCTTCGCGGTCGATTGCAGAACCAATCTTCGCGATCTCGCGGTCGGTTTCCCAACTAGAAGCACGTCGGACGTTGCCAACTAGGTCATCGCGTCGAATCACCAACGACGAATAGTCTTTCCACTTGCTCGGGTAGCCGATCTTCGGGGTGAACTTTCCAAGTTTGACCAAAGCCTTCTTCTTCGTGGCCTCGGTCATCCAAGGAAGGTTTTCGATACTCTCGCGATAGGCCACGACGAGCCAATCGACCAACTTGTCCATCTGGGCCTTGGCTGCTGGAGGGAAGTGCTTCTCCACGTAAATCTCTCCGACCGCTTCGCCGAGTGCCCCTTCGACCAACCCAACCGCGCGCTTCCATCTGGCTCGCATCTCCGGTTGGCCGGTGAGTTTGCGGCCATAGAACTCGAAGCGGGTGTTCACAAAGTTGTGAGACAGGTATGGAGCCATCGAGTTGATTAGTTCCCACTGCAACCAGAGCTTGACCGACTCAAGATTGTCGTTGTTGAAAAGTTTTGGTAAAGCTTCGAAGAAGCTGGGCATCATCAACACAACCTCGTTGAGCGAGTCCGCCTTGATACCCAGCCCGTAGGTCCACTGATTCCAATCAAGCCCAGGGGTGCTTTCCTGAAGACTTTGTAACGAATAGAGGTTGTACGTCTTTTCAGCATCCCTGGAATCCACGACGTTCCAGTGCGTGGCCGCGAGCGCGGTTTCGAAAGCCACAATCTTCTTGGCAGCCTCGCCGGCCGAGTGTGTGTCAAATCCCGCATGCTCAAACATCTGGGCAACGTAAGGGAGATACGCGTCCAGAATTTCTTGATGTTTCTCCTCGCGGTAATAGGCCTCATCTGGAAGACCTAGACCTCCCTGCGACATGTGTGGGAGGTAGCGATTCGGGTTACCAGGGTCGTTATCGATGTAAAGACCGAAGAAGCCGCTGATTCCCTGACGAGCAAACTCGCCCATGAGGCGCATCAGCTCTTCGATGTGCTTGGCATCACGAATTCGCTGAAGATCTCCATTGATTGGCGCAGCTCCAAGTTCTTCAGCCATGTTCTCGTCGAGGAAAGAGTTGTAAAGATCACCGATCTGCTGACTTACGCCTGGCTTTGGATTCTCAGATGCTTCAATCAAGATGTCCCGGACGGCTTCCTCGGCGGCATCGTGAAGTTCGTGAAAAGATCCGTGAATCGCCTGATCTGCAGGGATTTCCGTTTCGCGAATCCATTTTCCGTTGGTGTGCAGATACAGGTCATCCTGAGGTTTTACACTCTTGTCGAAGTTGGCAAGGTCTAGGCCGGGTTTGATACTCATTCTTGAAGACTACAATTCTTATCGTGGAACTACAGAAGATTATTCTCTACTACGGATTCGCTCCAATCAGCGATCCGGAGGCTCTTAAGCTTTGGCAAAAGACCCTTTGTGAGTCGCTCGGACTCAAAGGTAGAATCCTGATTTCAAAACACGGGATCAATGGCACCCTCGGCGGCGACATGTCTGCCCTCAAAAAGTACGTTCGTCAGACCAAGGAATACCCGGGTTTCCGCAAGATTGACTTCAAGTGGTCCGACGGAACTGGAAATGACTTCCCGCGTCTTAGAGTGCGCGTGCGCGATGAACTGGTGGCTTTCGGTGCACCAGACGAATTAGTAGTGGATGTAAAAGGCGTTGTTGGTGGCGGCAAGCACCTCAAGCCACGGGAAGTTGACCAGCTGGTTGCCGAGCGCGGCGACGAGGTCGTTTTCTTCGACGGCCGCAATGCCTGGGAAGCGAAAATCGGTAAGTTCAAGAACGCCATTGTTCCAGACGTAGACACCAGCCACGATTTCATCAAAGATCTCGAAAGCGGCAAGTACGACGACATCAAAGGCAAGCCGATTGTCACCTATTGCACCGGCGGAATCCGCTGTGAAGTGCTTTCGGCCATCATGATCAAGCGCGGCTTCAAAGAGGTTTACCAAATCGACGGCGGAATTGTGCGATACGGCGAGTCCCAGGGCGATGAAAGCCTTTGGGAGGGTTCGCTCTACGTATTTGACGACCGCATGAACATCAACTTCACCGACAAAGCGAAAACCATCGGAGAGTGCCAAACCTGCGGGGGATCAACCTCAAAGTTTCGTAACTGTGCTTCGCTTTCCTGCAAAGACCTAATCCTGCTATGTGATGACTGTGCTGGAAAACCCGAGAACCTAGCTTGCAATCCCGACCACACTCGAGGAAAGCGAATCGGTCAGATCGGCTAGTAAATCTTAAAAACATTGTGCCTCCCAGTTGTTTTCTGGGAGGCACAATGCCATCTGGGTTAGGAGGCGATGATTAGTTGGTTGTTGCTGGAGTGCCTACTACCAAATCTTGGCTGGAGGAAATCTTCACGAGATCAACCGTGTAGGCACCTGGGTGGAGGTCTGGAACGGAAACCGTCACCGAACCTGTGC
>JBIKJD010000010.1:0-21058 GCA_044361205.1 Rhodoluna sp. | reverse complement strand
AAGATCCACAGCGAATACATATTTAGCAAGATGTGAAGGAAGCTTGAAGGGCTATGCGCAAAACCGGAAGTCAATAGAGTCCAAGGAGCGGAAAACACTGAATCCGTGCTTAGGGCCAGAAGCCCGGTAACGACTCCGCCAGAAGTAAGTTGCGCCAAATAGACCAGCACATTGATGCCGATCAGAATCTTGGTGACGCGACCCCGACCGGTGAAAGTGTTACTCCACTGGCTCATGAAAACTAGACTGCTTCGACGTCGATCGAGATGATTTCAACCTCGTCCAATGGGCGGTCGTTGTGGTCGGTTGCCACCTTGGCAATGGTGTCGACGACTCGTTTGCTCACGTCATCGGCTACTTCGCCGAAGATTGTGTGCTTTCCCCAAAGGAATTCGGTTGGCACTACGGTGATGAAAAACTGCGAACCGTTGGTTCCTTTGCCGCCGTGAACGCCAGCGTTAGCCATTGCCAACTTATAAGGCGCGTCGTAGTGAAGCTCACCGTGAGGTTCGTCGTCGAACTGGTAGCCTGGGCCGCCCATGCCGGTTCCGGTTGGGTCTCCACCCTGAATCATGAATCCATCGATGATGCGGTGGAAAATGACGCCGTTGTAGAAAGGCTTTCCGGTCTTTTCGCCGGTCGCTAAGTCTACGAAGTTGGCTACGGTTACTGGTGCCTGGTCACCGAAAAGGTTCAGCTTGACGGCTCCGTGGTTGGTGTGCATGGTGGCTACGTGTGTATGTAAAGTCATGGAACTATTCTCGCAGAGTCATTGGGATTTACGAAGGTAGGCTGGAGGCATGCACATTGCAATGTTCTTGGATCAGCATCCGAGGTCGCTTGGGGGAATTCAAACTTCTGCAATGCTTCAGAGAAAGTACTTGGAGAAGCTAGGACACAAGGTCACTTTTGTCACGCCTTCTTCAGGTAAACGGCTCATCGAAAAGGGCTTTTTCACACTGCCTTCTTGGCCGCTTACGCTTTCTTGGGAATTCACTTTCACGGCTAACGCCCGCCGCTCTCGAAAGAGGCTCGACCGCAGCCAAAGGCGTCGCTCAGATAAGTTCGACCTGGTGCACATCCAGGCCGACATGTGGAGTGCGATTATCGGTATCGGATTTGCCCAGAGAAACCATTTGCCTGTGGTCATGACGAGTCACTTCAACATTGCCAAGGGTACTCAAGAGGTTATTGGTAAGTGGCCCGCCAAGCTCCTGTTTTGGGTCTTGAGTAGAGAGTTTTTGAAGCATGTAAAGCTGCCGTTGCGAAACACCACGACGGACGCCTGGAGCTACATGAAATTGTTGACGAACGAAGTCGATGTGGTGCTAACACCCTCCGCCCATTTTGCCAAGGAGTTGGCTGAAAACGGGATTACTGCGCCAATGCTGGTGATGCACAATGGTGTGGACGATGACCGAGTAGCAAGCACACTGGCAGCCAAAGAGACTAGCGAAAACCCCGGCGGAATCATTCATATGATTTGGGCTGGCCGGTTTCAACATGAAAAGCGTTTGCTCGAGTTCATCGAGGCTCTAAACCTTGCGAAACTCGATGGAGTCGTTGTGGACGTTTATGGACGAGGTCCTTTGGGAAAGAAGGCACAGGAGCTAGTCGAGACCTATGGTCTTCAAGATCAGGTCATTTTCCACGGCAGAGCTGCCCATGCCAGGATGCTAAGTTATTTTGCCAACGCCGATGTTCACGTTCAGACTTCGGTTGGTTTCGAAACCCAAGGAATGACTGTGTTTGAGGCCGCTGCAGTGGGAACTCCGAGCATCCTGTGCGACCACAACATCGCAGATGAATTCGATGAAAATGCTCACTGGGTGGTGGCAGACGACTCAACCGAAGCACTGGCAGCTGCTCTTAAACAGGCCGTCAAAGACATCCGATCCGGCGACAATCGTGGAGATCGCCTCATTGGAAACGCCGCCTTGCTGCAGAGCGAGTTAACCAAGCGAGCCTTAGAGATTTACACAGGTTTGATTTCAAAGGGCGGTAAGTACACCGTTTAAAGTTTCACCGGCAGTTCCGCCGATAAACGCACGAGCTCTTTATCTGAGTACAGGCGCCAACTGATACAGACTTCATCTAACATCTCGGAGCCAATTCCCGAACCTCTCTTGGGGTCGGGCGGGCTCCCATTGTTAGTTATTTCAATCCGCAAAACATCGTCTTGCTCGCGATCAATTAAAACGGTAGCTTCAGTAGCGTCGCCGTGTCGCACGGCGTTTGAAATCGCCTCCTTGGCGATTTCGTTCACACAAAATGCAGAATCGGGGTTTCTCTCAAGTGCTCGTTGTGCTCGCGAACTAAGCTGAAACCTAACATTGCAAACGCCTGACCAAACTTCCTGCAACTCTTGCAATCCAGAGTTGAGTGCCAAGGTCTCATGAACGTCTGAATTCACTGCAAGTTCGGCGCGTGTCAAGTCTTGCTTTACAAGTTCGACCAACACTGTATTGAGTTCTTTAGAACTTTGAAGCCTCGACAAGGCAGCGGTTAAAGCACTCTGAACACTTCCGTGGAGGACTAGAAGCCAACGTTTTCTGAACACCCAAAGTTTCTGGGCGAATAACGCGTTCTCCTTAGCGATGGTCAGGAGATCAGATGTAACTTGAGCCTCGATTTCTGCACGACGTTCATTTCTGACCGCCACCTGCATTAATAACAGAGGTCCCAATATCCCGCTCAGGACTGCGAACCCGGCAAACATAAAAGACTTTCCTTCATCGAATCCAAGAACGAAAAAAATGTAAACGACATTAGCGCTAGAGGCCAGAGCGGAAACAAAAAATGTATATGCAATAGCCGTGAATCTTGGGAACTTTTTTTCTCTGGGGACAAAGTTCCTGAATATCGCCAAGGTAGAGAAGTAGATCACGAACAGCGCCAGGTTATCCAGCGGTCCGTTAGGTGCGGTGTAAACCCAGAGCCAAATTGACACTCCCACGGTTTCCAAGAACGAGGACCAGCCCAAATCAATTTTGTCTCGAAGCACAAAATGGTCTGGCAGTGAAGTCCTTACGGTCGCGAGTCTCTGAAGGTTTTTTACTTCGAACGGTTTTGGTTGGCCGGCCGAGATCTCTTCCATAATCGGCCGAATTTGAGAACTGATTGTTACTTTCAACTTTTCAAGTACCGCGTTTAGGTTACTCGACCCACCGAGCAGGTCTTTTATAGCTTGAATTTGTGGAAAAATTGCCAACCTAGTGCGTTCCTGTAAGCCTTTGTTAATCTCAATCAGTTGTTCCGGGATCTCAAGGCGAGTTGCCGCTAAATTGCTTTGCGTTCGTGAAAGGTTTGAAAGAGCAAGCGCGTAATCAAATTTGGATCCGTTGGCGAAGGCCCAAAGTACAAAAATTGCAATTCCCATGAATGCTCCGCCAAGAAACCTAAACAACCAAAGTTGTCCTTCATAAAGCCCAGCCCAAGAGGCGAAAAGCCCAACAGAGACATTTCTGCTGGCCCCCGCTATGGCCGCTACAAATAGATTTAGAGCAATACTTACCTTGCTCCGATTTTTCAAATAAAACCAACGGTAGGCAGCACCGATTATTAGAGGCGGCAAGAATCCGGCGCCTGATACCAAAAACCAGAGTGCGCTGAATCCGCCAACACTCACCACATCGGTGAGTAAGGAAATCATGGACAGGATTAGGAAGAAGAAGAAGAAAAGCCCAAGCGACCATGTCGAAGTTGACCCAAGATAGCGAAAAGTTCGCTGTACCCCCTGTTTTTTAGGGGTCAGAATTGGGTCCATTACCTGCATACTTCAATATGGCATAAGGCGGTAAATTTGACCTGATGCATATTCTTTTCTTCGCCGATCATCATCCAGATTCCCTGGGTGGTGTGCAGACCAGTTTCATGCTTCAGAAAAAGTTTTTAGAGCGAGCAGGACACACCGTAACCATGGTGGTCAGTCGTAGGTATCGCAGGAACCGTCGCACTGAGGGAATGATCGAAGTTCCAGCGCTACCCGTTCCGCCGACCGGCGCATACTCAATTGAGCCATCGCTCAAACTGGCTTATCGAACCGTTCAAAGAAAACTGGCAAAAATGGCTATGCCGGTAGATATTGTGCACATCCAAGCCGATATGTGGGGTGCAATTCTCGGAGCTGCCTGGGCAAAAGACCACGGTCTGCCGCTTGTGCAAACGGTTCACACGAACTTAGAAGTTGGCATTTCTCACACCTTTGGTAAAACACTCACACAGCGAGTGGCTCAGGTCATGAACGCATGGGCAGCATCGATGCTCGGCCACGACGCGCCTCGGAACTCCAAGGATATCTGGGAGTTTAAAGAGCAAATCAGTAGGCACGCGAACTTTGTAACCTCGCCGTCATCACATTTTGCAAAAGAGTTAGAAAAACACAACGTGGTGCAAAACGCCATAGTTCTACCAAATGGAGTGGACGACGACGTCGTTGAGGGTATCCAACCAGTTGCTCACGAAAATCCTGATCGCACCCTAGATTTCGTCTGGGCTGGAAGGCTTAGCAGCGAAAAGCGAATCACCGAATTTCTTGGTGCATTTCAAACCGCCAATATTCCAAACGTGAAGCTGAGCATCTACGGTTCAGGTCAGTTGGAAGCCAAAGTTCGGTTGATTTTGGTGCAGCTGGGTCTTTCAAACGTCGCAACCTTTTACGGACGTCTCCCTCACCGCGAATTAGTTACCCGATTTGCGTCTGCCGACCTGGTTGCCCAAAGTTCGGTTGGGTTCGAGACGCAGGGTATGACTGTTTACGAATCGATTGCGGTCGGCACTCCGGTTTTCGTTGCAGATCCTAAAATCGCAGCCGAACTGCCAAGTGAATATGTTTGGCTCTCGAAGACGCCGAGCGTAGACGACATGGCCAGAGCCCTTACGCGCGCAGCCAAAGACATACGAAGCGGCAACGCTAAGCGTTCGATAGATACCGGTGACTGGTCGGTGCTTCAAAGCAAACTAACCGCCAAGATGCTCTCGCTTTACGAGAAGGCCATCAAGCAGGGGCCAAAACTCTAGTAGATAAGACCGTTTGCTCTGGCGGCTTCGCGCAGATACTCGCGCGCTTCCGGGTGGGCAGCATTTTCAATTAGGTTCGCGGCCTGGTCACTTGCACTGCGACCAAAGCACTCCGCTACTCCCTGTTCGGTGACCACAAAACTGTGCTGAAAGCTAGTTGCCGCTTCGCTTAGCCGAGTCACGATGTTTGAACTGTCACTTTTTCCGTGCCACGAAGGAAGGGCCATGAATGAGGCTCCTTCGTTGGAATGAAGAGCACCCACTATGAAATCGGTCGATCCGCCAAATCCCGAGTATGGCTGGCCTTTAACATAAGACGCGTTGGCCTGATCGTAAAGGTCGACCTGGAGGGCGGCATTGACGCTGTTCATTTTGTTTTGTTTCGAGATGATGCCTGGATCGTTAGTGACTTCAGTTCTTCGCATGTGAACGCGTTCATTCAAATTAGCCCAATCGTAAAGCTCGCGCGACCCGAAGATAAATGAGGCGGTCAGAGTTGATTCGGCGCCGATGGCTCCGTTTCGAACCAGACCCAAGACCCCGTCACTAAACATCTCCGTCCAAATTTGAAGTCCTCGATGGTTTTTCATCGACTCGATTACAGCATTGGGAATTCCGCCAATTCCCAGTTGCAGCGTCGAACCATCTGTGACGCGTGCTGCAATTAGCGAACCAATTTCTAGAGAGGTGTCGTTTAGTTCAATATTTGGCGCTTCGGTCAAATCTTCGTCTACCTCAATTAGGTAGTCAATGTCGTTGATATCAACTTCGCCGTCTCCAAATGTGTATGGCATTTTTGGATTCGATTGCACGATTACTAGGCCGTTGTTCTTTTTGGCGGCCTCGATTGCCGCAGGCAAAACATTTATCTCAACCCCCATGGATACTTTGCCGTTTCGAATTTCAGACCCATGAATCAAGACCACATTCGGAATGTATTGATGTTTCAAAAGAACTGGAACGAGTGACAATCGGCATGGGATGTAGTTCAACCTGGGGTTGCCTCGCATACCAGGGCCAAGAAATGGTGACTCAAAGATCACGCCAGCGCGGTCGGGTATGCCAACTTGCGCTCCAAGCATGAACAACCTGAACTCTTGGATATTTGCGTCTGCCAGCTTCAAAAGTGCTTTTGGCGTCGCAAAGTTGCCAGAGGCTACCACTCTCAAACTTGATGGTAGTGACTCAAAAATCTTGGCTAGCTCGCCACTGGAAACCCTCTGCACATAGCCAATCTACCCTGCGTCAGGCAAACCGATAGAAGGCCAAAAGACCGGCGATGGTAATCATGACTGCAGCGATAACGAGATCTAAAACTTTCCAGAAAGCCGGCTTAGACATAAGGCCTGAGGCAGCCCTTGCGCCAAAGCCGATTGCAAAGAACCAAAGCACACTGCCAAGCATGGCTCCGAAACCGAAATACCAGGCATTCTCCTTGAAGGTGTTGGCGATACTCCCAACCAGGATTACGGTGTCTAAGTAAACATGTGGATTTAGCCAGGTCATTGCCAGTACCGAAAGTAGAACTTGTTTTCTGGTGCCCGACGGGGCTTCCCCTGCCTTCAGTGATTCATGTTTGAAGGCGGATCGAACCGAGCCGTAAGCAAACCAAAGAAGGTAAGCCACTCCAAACCACCGAACAACCTCGAGGAGCCAGCCGATTTGCAGGATTAGCACTCCCAGACCTGCAACCCCGGCAGCCATTAAGGTGATATCGGAAACAATGCAAACTAGGACGACCATAAGCACGTACTTACGGGATAGTCCCTGCCTAATCACCAGCGCATTCTGTGCGCCAATGGCGATGATTAGCGAGAGACCGGTTAGTAGACCGGGCAGAAAAGCAATCATCGCATAAGTCTAGTTAGCGCAATACTTCTTCGGCGATTGCTAGTTCTGGCGCTAGGAATCGGTCTGGTCCCACTCCTTGAACTCCAGCGGAACGAAGTTTGGCAATAAGTTGACCGGTTACGAGGGCTGGCTTTAGAGGGGCGCGCATCTCAACCGCTCGGGCAGCCGTAACCAATTCGATTGCGAGAATTCGTCGTAGGTTGTCGACGACCTTGCGAAGCTTTCGGCCAGCATGCCAACCCATCGAAACGTGATCTTCCTGCATTGCCGACGAAGGAATGCTGTCCACGCTGGCTGGATTGGATAGTCGCTTGTTCTCGCTGACCAAACCGGCCTGAGTGTACTGAGCAATCATTAGCCCCGAGTCCACCCCGGCATCCCCGGCTAGGAATGGCTCAAGGCCTGAGTTTCTAGCCTTATCCAGGGCTCGGTCGGTGCGTCGTTCGCTCATGGAACCGAGGTCGGTGGCTGGAATTGCCAGGAAGTCGAGCACGTAGGAAAGCGGTGCTCCATGGAAGTTTCCGTTCGAGGTCACGTCTCCGTTTTCCAAAACCACCGGGTTGTCGATGGTTGCCGCCAATTCCCGATCGGCAACCAAAGTCGCGTAACTTATGGTGTCGCGAAGACCCCCAGAAACCTGTGGTGCGCAGCGTAGAGAATAGGCGTCTTGAACCTTGTCGTCGCCATGACGATGGGAGGCAACAATCTCACTGCCCTTCAAGGCTGCGAACATTGTGGCTGCCGCTTTGGTTTGCCCTGGGTGAGGTCGAAGTGTTTCGTGCAGTTCCGGGCGGAATACCTGGTCGGTTCCCATCTGACCTTCCACGCTCATCGCTGCAATTACATCGGCGTGCTCAGCCAACTGCTCGAGGTCGTGAATCGCTAGAACCAGCATGCCCAACATTCCGTCGGTGCCATTGATCAGAGCCAAACCTTCTTTTTCTTGTAATTCGACAGGTTCGATGCCGGCCTCTTTCAAAAGTTCAGGAACCGGGCGCTCTTTTCCGTTTGCGTCGGTAGCACGGCCTTCACCCATGAGCACAAGTGCGCAGTGGGCTAGTGGGGCCAAGTCACCTGAGCAACCCAGCGAACCGAATTCGTGAACAACCGGAGTGATTCCTGCGTTTAGAAGAGCGGCCATGGTTTCGGCAACTACTGGGCGAACACCGGTACGGCCGGAACAAAGGGTCTTGAGGCGGTTCAGCATTAGTGCCCGAACCACTTCGGTTTCAACCGCTGGTCCCATGCCGGCCGCATGTGAACGAATCAGTGACTTCTGTAGCTGAACTCGATCGGCAGGCGCAATGTGACGATTGGCCAGAGCTCCGAAGCCGGTGGAGATTCCATAAACCGGGGTATCACCCTTGGCCAGGGCCTCAATGTGAGCGCGGGTCTTTGCCATCGCTTCTAGGGCATCCTGTCCGATCACAACTTCGGCTCCGTGACGGGCCACGCTCACCAAATCGGCGCGGGTTAGACCTGAGGTGTGGATGGTTACTTTGCTCATGGTTTTCCTTTATTTGAACACTTCTGAAGTGTAAGTCTTGTTGATCAGGTTCACACCCGGGCGGTAAGCGAGGTGCAGTGCGCTTGGGGCATTCAGGTCAATTAGGTCGGCGCGCATTCCAACTTTGAGTGCGCCAACATCGCCACGACGAAGTGCCGAAGCGCCACCCATCGTTGCCGACCAAATCGCCTGCTCCACGGTGAATTTCATATCTCTAACTGCAACAGCGATACAGAACGGCATCGACGTGGTGTAACTAGAACCCGGGTTACAGTCGGTGGCCAGCGCTACTGTTACCCCGGCGTCCCAAAGTTTGCGGGCGTCGGGGTAGTTAGCTCGGGTTGAAAACTCGGCGCCTGGAAGCAATGTGGCCACGGTGTTAGAACCGGCAAGCGCATCGATGTCGGCCTGGTCGAAATGGGTGCAGTGGTCTGCCGAAGCGCAATCCATTTCAACCGCTAGCTGGATTCCGCCACCCTGCTGCAGTTGGTTAGCGTGGATTCGTGGCTGTAGACCAGCCGCCTTTCCAGCGGACAAGATTTCGCGCGCCTGTTCCACAGTGAAGGCACCGCGGTCGCAGAAAACATCGATCCACTTGGCACTCCCTGCAACCTGGTTCAACATTTCGCCAGTCGCCAGCGAAACGTAATCGTCTGCTCGGCCTTCGAATTCGGTAGGAACAACGTGGGCTCCCAGATAGGTGGTTTCGGATGTGTGTGTGGCGGCAATCCTAAGAGCGCGAGCTTCATCTTCCACGGTGAGTCCGTAACCGCTCTTGGTTTCGAAAGTCGTTATTCCAGACGCCCTAAGTTCAGCACTCAGGCGAAGAAAGTTAGCCTCAAGCTCGGTATCGCTGGCCGCTCTTGTGGCAGCGACCGTCGTGCGAATTCCTCCCGCTCCATAGCTCTCGCCCGCCATACGCGCCGCGAACTCGGATGCGCGGTCGCCGGCGAACATCAGGTGAGCGTGAGAATCAACAAAACCAGGCAGAATCGTGCGTCCATGGTTGTCAATCGACTCATCTGTGATTGGAACGTTAGAAGAACTGCCAACCCAAGCAATTAGCCCGTCCTCAACAACGATTGCCGCATCGTGCAGTTCGCCGAGTAGACCCAACTCAAGACCCTGATCATTGGTGATCAGAGACCCGATGTTGGTTATAGCGACACTGCGCACGTTTAGACCCTACTCGGTGTCGAGCATTGGCACGTGAACGTGACGCTCACGAGCCACATCCTTGGCAATTTGGTATCCGGCATCTGCGTGACGAATCACACCGGTTCCAGGGTCGTTGGTGAGCACACGGCGAATCTTCTCTCCCGCGAGCGCTGTTCCATCGGCAACCGTAACCTGACCGGAGTGAATCGAGCGTCCCATTCCAACGCCGCCGCCATGGTGCATTGAAACCCATGACGCACCCGACGCGACGTTCAGCATTGCGTTCAGAATCGGCCAGTCGGCAATAGCGTCCGATCCATCTAACATGGCTTCGGTTTCGCGGTAAGGCGAAGCCACCGAGCCACAGTCGAGGTGATCGCGACCGATAACAATCGGCGCGCTAACTTCACCGCTGGCAACCAGATCGTTGAACATTGCTCCAGCCTTGTCGCGTTCGCCATAACCCAACCAGCAAATTCGAGCTGGAAGACCCTGGAACTCAATTCGCTCCTGAGCCATCTTCATCCAACGCTGTAGGTGCACGTTGTCTGGGAACAATTCCATCACGGCCTGATCGGTGCGGTAGATGTCTTTCTTGTCACCACTTAGGGCGACCCAGCGGAACGGTCCCTTTCCTTCACAGAACAGTGGACGAATGTAGGCGGGCACGAAGCCGGGGAACTTGAAGGCATCCGCGTAACCACCCTTGCGAGCTTCATCGCGAATCGAGTTTCCGTAGTCGAACACTTCACAACCCTTAGCCATGAAGCCAACCATTGCCTCGACCTGCTTCGCCATGGATTCTTCGGCGCGACGGGTGAATTCTTCCGGGTTGCTGTTGGCGTATGCGCGAGCGTCCTTGATGTCCACTCCCTCTGGGATGTAATAAAGCGGATCGTGAGCCGAAGTCTGGTCGGTGACGATGTCCACAGGAACATCACGCTTCAAAATTTCGGCAAATACGTCGGCGGCGTTTCCAACCACACCGATTGAGATTGCCTTCTTGGCATTCTTGGCTGCAAGCGCGCGCTCAATTGCGTCGTCCAGGTTGTCGGCAATTTCGTCTAAGTAACGAGTTTCCACACGCTTACGAAGTCGCGATTCGTCGATGTCAACGATCAGGCAGGTGCCTTCGTTCATAGTCACGGCCAAAGGCTGAGCGCCACCCATTCCACCGCAACCACCGGTCAAAGTTAGGGTTCCAGCAAGTGTTCCGCCGTAGCGCTTGTCGGCGATTGCCGCGAAGGTCTCGTAGGTTCCCTGAACGATTCCCTGCGAACCGATGTAAATCCATGAACCGGCGGTCATCTGCCCATACATGGTGAGACCCATGGAATCTAGGCGACGGAATTCCGGCCAAGTCGCCCAGTCACCAACCAGGTTCGAGTTAGCAAGCAGCACGCGAGGCGCCCACTCGTGAGTCTGGAACACACCAACCGGCTTACCCGACTGAACCAATAGAGTTTCGTCATTCTTGAGGTCGGTTAGAGTGCGCACGATTGCGTCGAAGCTCTGCCAGTTTCGAGCAGCCTTTCCATTACCGCCATAGACAATCAGTTCTTCCGGGTGCTCTGCCACCGCTGGGTCGAGGTTGTTGTGAAGCATGCGAATGGCGGCTTCCTGACCCCAGCCCTTAGCGGTCATGGTGGATCCGGTTGCAGCGTGCAGGTTGGCTCTTGGATTCTCGTTCATGTTGCAATTCAACTCCTTTCCTAACCCTTTGACCTATGGGTTTTCGCTGGTAGTGTCTGTAATACCAGACAACTAGGACGAAGATGCGCGCGAAAATTCCGGCAGCAGCCAGAACACTCGCAATCCTGCGCAATCTGGCAAAGGCAGCAGCCCCGGTTACTGCGGTTTCCCTGGCCAGACAGATCGATGCTCCGAGAAGCACCACCTATCAACTTCTCCAAGTTCTGGAAGCTGAAGGTTTTGTGATTCACTACCCGGATACGGCCAGATGGGGAATCGGGGTCGCCGCCTTCGAGTTGGGAAGCGCCTATCTTCGGCACGACCCGCTGGAGCGACTGGCGAGGCCGATCCTGCACCGACTCGTGATTCAACTTGATGAACTGGGCTTGAACTCAACCGCACAGATGGGGATTCTCGATGGGTTGGAGCTTCTCTACCTTCTCAAAGAGGATCCGCGCTTCGCAGCCGTCGTGGTTACCGATGTTGGAGTCAGGCTCCCTGCCCACCTGACCGCCAGTGGCAGATCAATGTTGGCTCTGCTTCCTAAGTCTCAGTTCAAAGCTCTCTATCCGCCCACGAAACCAATCTCTCGTCGCACCGAACAAGGCCCCGAAACATCGAGCCAACTCGAAGCACTCCTAAAGAAAGAACTGCAACAAGGTTATTCAGTTGAATCCGGTCACGTATCCGAAGGGCTTAACACCATCGCGGCCGCCGCAACCAACCACTTAGGCCTCCCAACGGCCGCATTCGCAGTAACCTTTAGAACAGAAGATGCCAATGAATCAACCACCGAAAAATTGGCAAAACTTGTAATTTCAGCCAGCAACGAATTATCCAAGCGATTGGGAGCAACCTCGAAATGACCGAAGACAGCAAATGGCCTAGAGTAGCCCATTGGCTCAAGCCTCACAATGGGGAAGCAACTGTCGATCTAGCGGTTTACGGAGTTTGCGCCAGCCAAACTTCGATCTCAAGGACCGGCGCAAACGAAACCCCTAACGCAATCCGTGAAGCCTTGCTTCGTTACTCAACCTACAGTTGGGCTCACGACGTCGACCTTGGCGACCTAGTCGCCCGAGACTTCGGCAACTCCGAGCACCCAGATTCTCCCGAGGGTGAAGAAACCACGATGCAGCTCGCAAAAACCGCTGTTGAGTCAAGTAGCTTGGCAATTGCCCTTGGCGGCGACAACTCGGTTACCTATGCAGCCATGAGAGGCGCGATGCCCCTCGAAACCTCCGGGCTTATTACCTTCGACGCTCATCACGACCTGCGCGATGGAATCAGTAACGGCTCTCCAGTTAGACGACTCGTCGAGGCTGGTTTACCAGGAAACAAGATTGTACAAATTGGCATCAACGACTTCTCCAATTCGCCGGCTTACGCCAAGCTCGCTAAAGACTTAGGCATTCTTGTAATTACTCGCGCCCAACTTCGCACGCAAACACCAGAAGAAACTTGGCAGCAAGCCTTGAATTATCTCGCCGGTGTCGAATCTATCCATGTTGACGTCGACGTCGATGTATGTGATCGAAGTGTTGTTCCAGCCTGCCCAGCTGCAGCGCCGGGTGGAATCAGCGCCGACGAACTTCGTCAGTTCGCTTTCCTGGCTGGAAAGACTTCGACCGTAAAAAGCTTGGACATCACTGAGATCGATGCAACCGCAGACTCTGCCGACCAAAGGACTATTCGCCTAGCCGCTCTGCTAATTCTTGAGGCTGCTGCCGGCCTCGCTTTACGCGTCTAGGACTTTTGCTTGCGTTTTGGGATGTACATCAAAAGCAACGCTGCAATGAATGGAATTGCAGGGATGTAAGCAATCGGTGCATAGGTGAATAGCAGGAACCCAGTGGCACCGCCCGCAAGAGCGGTAAATGTAGTTCCAAGCATCTTCAGTTTTCCGGTTACTCGGTAATAGATGCCGAATCCGACTGCCAACGCTCCGATAATCATCGGCACAAAAACCATCAGTGTTGCAATCAGAGCTAGATCTTCCATGGCCCAATCCTACGCCCTAAGGCTCTCAGATAACTCAGCAAATTCTCAGGAGAGTCAGGAATCATGGCAGTAGTCAACCTTGTTGACTTCGACCGAAAAGGAGTGCCATGCTTACCTGTCCAAAGTGCCAAGAATCAATGAGAACCTATGAAAGAAATGGAGTTCACGTTGATCAATGTAGCGGATGCAAGGGCATCTTCCTTGACCGAGGTGAACTAGACGCACTCATTAGCGCCGAAGCAGGATTTGATGCTCAGTCGGCTCCGACTTCAAACCAAACTTCTTACAGAGAAGACTCAAAGACCTCCTATCAGCAGCCTCGCAAAAAGAAGAGCTTCTTAGGCGAATTCCTAGATTTCTAACAGCGGATGCTAAAAGAAACGGCCGGTCAGTTTTGTCCGGCCGTTTTCCTTTGCCCGAAATCGGTCTCACCTAGAATTGGCGAATGAAGATTTCTGTGAATGTCCTTGTACCAGCGCCAATTGAGAAGGTTTGGTCGGCTTACACCACCCCTGAAGACATCATGCGCTGGAATGCCGCCTCTGATGACTGGCACACCACTGCTTCCAGGGTTGACCTTCGTCCGGGTGGATCATTTTCTTCAAGGATGGAAGCTAAGGATGGCAGCTTCGGATTCGATTTTGAGGGGGTCTACACCCAGATTATTGAGGATGAGTTTATTGAATACTCGTTTGGGGACCGTCTGGCTACTGTGAAGTTTGACGCGGAAGACACCGGGGTCCGAGTGACCGTTGAGTTCGACACTGAAGAAGAGAATTCGGCTGAGGATCAGAGAGCTGGTTGGCAGGCAATTCTTGACAACTTCTCTCGTCACGTTCAAGCGAAGTAAGAGCTTAAAGAAAAACGGCCAGTCATTTCTGACTGGCCGTTTCCACTTGCGTGGAGACTAGGGGGGTCGAACCCCTGACCCCCTGCTTGCAAAGCAGGTGCTCTACCAACTGAGCTAAGTCCCCATTGTTTGTTTCTTTCGAAACTAACGTGGGCCTAGGAGGACTTGAACCTCCGACCTCTTCATTATCAGTGAAGCGCTCTAACCACCTGAGCTATAGGCCCTTAGAGCCTTTCTAACTTTACGCTAAAAGTGGCTCTGTCTCAAATCGTTTCTTAGTTGCTGGTGAAACCGATCTTTATTCCGCCTGTGATCTTCGCGATGGTGTTATAGACCAAGGCCAAAACCCCGGTCATTAGCGTTCCGAAAACAATGTTGAAAATAGCGAGCCCGACACCAACCCCCAAAACCTGCGGCAAGCTGACTGTGATGTCTGATGCGGCACCGGTGATGGTGGTTAGCAGGCCGTTGAGGCTTGAGAACAAAGGAGTGAAGCTAACCAAGGCCCACAGCGCAATAAACCCGACAATGGTTGCGATTCCAAGACCGACGTTGATGGTGAAACCGGTTCTGATAGCTGACCAGAAGTCAATTCGCACAAGCTTCAGCTGAACCTGCTTGGCCGGTGGTACATCTCGCTTCTTTAGGCGGTTGATCATGTTGCTCATTCAGTTACTCCTTCTGAAACAGCTTCTTCTTCGGCGGGCTCTTCGTCGCCCTGAGATTCAAGATTACGCTCTGAGTTCTTAGCAAGTCCAATAATGGAGTCACTTTCATCAGGTCTTGCAAAAACAACACCCATGGTATCGCGGCCTCTGGCTGGTACTTCGGCTACCGCGGAGCGGGCAACCTTTCCGCTTTCAGCTACAACAAGCACTTCGTCGTCCTCGGTCACGATCAAAGCGCCAACTAGGTCTCCGCGTCGTTCTTCGAGTTTCGCAACCTTGATTCCAATGCCGCCACGGTTCTGTGGGCGGTACTGATCAACGGCGGTTCGCTTAGCGAATCCACCTTCGGTGACTACGAATACGAAGGTGCCGTCGGCGTCGTTGATTACCGATGCCGAAAGCAGGCTGTCGCCTTCGCGGAAGTGCATACCGATGTTTCCGGAAGTGTCGCGTCCCATTGGGCGCAGGCTATCGTCGCTGGCTGAGAAGCGAATCGACATGCCCTTGCGCGAAACAAGTAGCAGGTCATCTTCTTCGGAAACCAGGATTGCCGACACCAGCTCGTCCTCTTCGCGAAGCTTGATCGCGATGATTCCTCCGCTCGAGGTGCGAGCGGTATCGTAGGCGGTGAGTTCGGTCTTCTTAACTAGACCAGACTTGGTCGCGAGTACCAGGTAAGGGGCAACGGTATAGTCCTTGAGGTCTACAACCTGAGCAATCTTCTCGTCTGGTTGCAGAGCGAGCAGGTTCGCTACGTGTTGACCCTTGGTGTCGCGACCGGCTTCAAGAACTTCGTGTGCTCTAGTGCGGAAAACGCGTCCCTTGTTTGTGAAGAACAGTAGCCAGTGGTGAGTTGTGGTCACGAAGAAGTGATCGACCACGTCGTCGGCTCGAAGGTTGGCACCCTTCACGCCCTTGCCGCCGCGGTGTTGCTGGCGGTAGTTGTCGCTCTTGGTGCGCTTGATGTACCCGCCGCGGGTTAGCGAGATAACCATTTCCTCCTCAGGAATAAGGTCTTCTGCGCTGACGTCGCCGTCTAGTCCGGCAACAATCTGACTACGACGGTCGTCGCCGTGGCGAGTCACAATTTCATCAAGTTCGTCTTTGATGATGGTCTTCTGGCGAACTGGGTCGGCGATGATCGCCTTGAAGTCAACGATCTGGGCCTCAAGTTCGGCTGCTTCGTCGATGATTTTCTGGCGTTCTAGTGCGGCAAGCTGGCGAAGCTGCATGTTTAGAATCGCGCGGGCCTGCAATTCGTCGATCTTTAGGAGGTCGATTAGTCCGTCTCGGGCGTCTTCAACCGACTGGCTCTTTCGAATCAGTGCGATCACTGCGTCAAGTGCATCGAGAGCCTTGAGGTAACCGCGAAGAATGTGGGCACGCTCTTCGGCCTTGCGCAAACGGAACTGAGTGCGGCGAACGATTACTTCTACCTGGTGGTTGATCCAGTGGGTGATGAAACCGTCGATGCTTAGGGTGCGAGGAACACCGTCGACAAGTGCCAACATGTTTGCGCTGAAGTTTTCCTGAAGCGGGGTTAGGCGGTAGAGGTTGTTTAGCACAACTCGGGCTACGGCATCCTTCTTCAAAACAATGACGAGACGCTGACCGGTACGCCCAGAAGTTTCGTCGCGGATATCGGCGACGCCCTGAAGGCGACCCTCGCGAACCAGATCAGCAATCTTGAGCGCAAGGTTGTCCGGGTTCACCTGGTAAGGAAGCTCGGTGACCACTAGGCAGGTGCGGTTGTGGAGTTCCTCAACATTGACGATTGCGCGCTGAGTAATCGAGCCGCGGCCGGTTCGGTACGCCTCTTCGATACCCTTACGACCAAGAATTGTTGCTCCGGTTGGGAAGTCTGGGCCCTTGATGATTCCGAGAAGCGCTTCAATCAGTTCTTCTTGGTTAGCGTTCGGGTTTTCCAAGGCCCACTTTGCACCCGCAGCAACTTCGCGGAGGTTATGAGGTGGTATGTTGGTCGCCATACCAACCGCGATACCGATCGAACCGTTTACAAGTAGGTTCGGGAAACGGCTTGGGAGAACCGTTGGTTCCTGGGTGCGGCCGTCGTAGTTGTCTTGGAAATCAACGGTTTCTTCGTCAATGTCGCGAACCATTTCCATGGCGAGCGGAGCCATGCGGCACTCTGTGTAACGAGGAGCAGCAGCAGGGTCGTTACCAGGAGAGCCGAAGTTACCCTGACCGGAAACCAGTGGGTAGCGCAGGTTCCAGTCTTGAACCAAACGAACTAGGGTGTCGTAAATAGCAGTGTCACCGTGCGGGTGATACTGACCCATGACGTCGCCGACAACGCGTGAACACTTGCTGAACTGTTTGTCTGGGCGATAGCCGCCATCGAACATTGCGTAAACAACGCGGCGGTGAACCGGCTTCATGCCATCTCGAACATCTGGCAGCGCGCGACCAACGATAACGCTCATCGCGTAGTCAAGGTAGCTTCGCTGCATTTCGACCTGAAGATCGACCTGCTCTACGTGGTCGTGACCCAGTGGGGTTGTAGTTTCGTCAGCCATTTGTAATCTCTTTTCTCAGCACTTGCCTAGATGTCTAGGAAGCGCACATCCTTGGCGTTGCGCTGGATAAAGGTTCGGCGGCCCTCGACGTCTTCACCCATAAGGGTTGAGAAGACTTCATCGGCCATCGCTGCGTCGTCCAAAGTTACCTGGAGAAGCGTGCGGCGAGCTGGGTCCATGGTGGTTGACCAAAGTTCGTCGTAGTCCATTTCACCAAGACCCTTGTAACGCTGGATCGAGTTTTCTTTCGGAATGCGCTTTCCGGCGGCTTGACCGGCAGCCAACTGCTGGTCACGCTCTTCGTCTGAGTAAACATACTGGTGTTCCGCGTTGGACCATTTGATGCGATAAAGCGGTGGTTGCGCGAGATAAACGTAACCGTGCTCGATTAGTGGACGCATGAAACGGAACAGCAGGGTCAAAATCAGGGTTCTAATGTGCTGACCGTCAACATCGGCGTCGGCCATTAGAACGCACTTGTGATATCGAATCTTGGAGATGTCGAATTCTTCGCCAATTCCAGTTCCAAATGCTGTAATTAGGGACTGAACTTCGGTGTTGCCGAGAGCGCGATCTAGGCGAGCACGCTCAACGTTCAGAATCTTTCCGCGTAGGGGCAAAATTGCCTGCGTTTCTGGGTTACGCCCACGAACGGCTGAACCACCTGCGGAGTCACCCTCCACGATGTAGATTTCTGAAAGCTCAGGGTCACGGCTCGAGCAGTCGCGAAGCTTGCCTGGCATACCGCTGGTTTCTAAGATGCCCTTACGGCGGGTTGCCTCGCGAGCCTTTCGAGCCGCTTGCCGAGCGGTTGCCGCCTGAATTGCCTTGCGGATGATGTCCTTAGCTTCGGTTGGGTGTGATTCCAACCAGTCGCCGAGGTGTTCGTTCACCATTTTTTGCACGAAAGCCTTGGCTTCGGTGTTTCCAAGCTTGGTTTTGGTTTGACCTTCGAACTGAGGCTCAGAAAGCTTGACAGAAATAACGGCTGTGAGACCCTCGCGGCAGTCGTCACCAGAAAGGTTTTCGTCCTTTTCTTTCAGAAGGTTAGTGTTTCTCGCATATTTGTTGAGGAGAGAAGTAAGGGCTGCACGGAAACCTTCTTCATGGGTTCCACCTTCGTGGGTGTTGATGGTGTTCGCGTAGGTGTGGACGCTTTCGTTGTAGGCGTTGGTCCACTGCATGGCAACCTCAGCCGAGAGGTTCTTTTCAGGGGTTTCAGCCTCAAAAGAAATGATCTCCTGGTGAACTAGTTCACCCTTTTTGGATGCGTTCAGGTAGTCAACGTAATCCTGAAGACCACGTTCGTAGTGATAGGTGTCGGTGCGATCGCTTCTTTCGTCGAACAGGACGATTTTTAGGCCCTTGTTTAGAAAGCACATCTGCTGAAAGCGAGCGCGGAGAGTTTCGTAGTCGTATTCGACGGTTTCGAAAATATCTGGGCTGGCTAGAAACTCGATTGTGGTTCCGGTGTAGTCGGCCGGCTCACCCTTAGCTAGAGGAGCATCCGGAACACCGATCTGATAACTCTGGTTCCACAAGAAGCCTTCGCGGGCTACCTGTACTTTGAGTTTTGTGGAAAGGGCGTTTACGACCGAAGCGCCAACACCGTGCAAACCACCAGAAACCGCGTAACCGCCGCCGCCAAACTTTCCACCGGCGTGAAGAATGGTCAGAACTACTTGAACGGTAGAGATCTTTTCTGTTGGGTGCTCAGCAACTGGAATTCCACGGCCGTTGTCCACGACTCGAATCCATCCGTCTTTGGTGATGGTGACGTTGATGGTGTCGCAGTAGCCGGCGAGTGCTTCGTCAACGGCGTTATCAACAATTTCATAAACCAGGTGGTGCAGACCTCTTGGGCCTGTGGAGCCGATGTACATTCCGGGGCGTTTACGAACTGCCTCGAGACCTTCTAGAACCTGGATATTTCCAGCTTCGTAATTACTTTCTGCGGGTGTAGACATGCGGTTACTGCTCCTTTTTACCTGAGTTAGTCCCACACAACTGCGGCCAATCTGGCCGACTTAAATTCGGGGTTGCTAACCCTACAATTTTACCCCGATAGGTAGGCAAAATGGTGGATGTGGAAAGCTGGTTTTACCGCCATTTATAGCGGTTTTTCACTATCCGTAAGTGTCTCGGGGACCTCGGCCCGGCACCGATCTAGGCCCGCGCTTGAACGACGGTCCCGCTGGGCCTAAAAGTTTGATTTCCGTCACAGGAAGCAATGGGTAGTCTGCCCTTAGCTTCTCAAGAATGGTTTCTCGCATGAGTCGAAGCTGTGTTGCCCAAGCTGTTGAACTGCAACGAACTGTGAGGATTCCATCTACGAGTGTTTCTGGGGTCGATTTAGCTGCGGTGTCTTCCCCAACTATTTTGGACCAGCTGTTAAACAGCTCGGCTTCACCAATTTCTCCAGTCCATTTGAAGTCACTAATCAGCGCGTCCAGGGTGGCGCTAGCTGAGGTGGGCTCACGACCCTTATCAAAGGGTCGTGTTCCGCCTTTTTTCTTCTTTTCGATTATTCGCTTGGCGTCGCGGCTCAACCTGCCGGTTACAGCCTCACGCATGCGCCAATAAAACTCTTGGGCGAATCCATCATTCTCAGACACTAGTCACCACGCCCTTGGAAACTTCGAAAACCGTTGCCTTAAGGCTACTCGGAACGTCCTCTCTCACGGCGGCCGTGATGAAAACTTGCTCATTTGCTGACACTAGATCGGCAAGGCGATCTCGGCGACCGGAGTCAAGTTCAGCAAAAACATCATCGAGGATGATGATTGGATCGCCTGTTCGGCTTTCTTCGGACAATAGACGGGCAGATGCCAGACGAAGTGCCAAGGCGTAAGACCAGGATTCACCGTGACTGGCATAACCCTTCGCGGGCAAGTCGCCAAGTAATAGCACTAGATCGTCTCGGTGCGGGCCGATTAGTGTGATGCCGCGCTCCAGTTCTTTACCGCGTACGAATGCTAATTTTTCGTGATAAAGCTCTGAAACTCGGTCGGCATCTTGTAATTCAAGGAATTCAAGCTCCGCCTCCTCGAAATCATCCACGACAGAGGCACCTAGGAGTGAGCTTTTCATAAGAATTTTTGGTTCGTTGTTGCTTATGGCAATCGCCTGGTACGCGTCAGATAGATAAGGTTTGATTTTTTCGAGGAGTTTTAGACGTTCAATTACAATTTCGGCCCCAAATTTCACCAGGCTTTCATCCCAAGCATCCAAGGTGCTCAGTGCGTTGCCTTTAGTTCCAGTTGATCGAGCCGTCTTCAAGAGTGTGTTTCTCTGCTTTAGGACCCTTTCGTAGTCACTCATCACGCCGGCCAGCCTTGGGGCAAACTGAACTAATAGTTGATCGATAAAGGCTCTGCGGTTTGAAGGATCCCGCTTGATAATGTCGATGTCTTCTGGAGCGAATACAACAGAATTTATGGTTCCCAGGATATCGCGCATTTTAGGAATGGGAGATTGGTTGATGCGTAATTGGTTTTGATTGTCGCGATGCAGCTCTAGGTCAACCAAAACATCCCGATTGTCATGAGAAACCTTCAATCTCACCACGGCACTCGGGTGATCCTTGTGAATCAGTGGCTGATACCCGGCAACCCTGTGTGAATTCAGTGTGCTGAGGTACTCAATTGCCTCAACAACGTTGGTCTTTCCTTGCCCATTGGGGCCAACCAGTAAATTCACACCCAGTTTTGGTTCAAGTTCAGTGTTTAAATGGTTCCGAAAATGCGAAAGAGTGAGGTGTTTTATAAACATCCCT
>JBIKJD010000009.1:0-21307 GCA_044361205.1 Rhodoluna sp. | reverse complement strand
CTGAGCGCCGGTCTTCGAGTCCAAGGCTCCGGTTGGCTCGTCGGCTAGAACTATGTCTGGGCTGGTTACCAGCGCTCGGGCGATTGCCACACGCTGCTGCTGACCGCCGGATAGGCGGTTCCGGTCGAAGTTCAAACGATCTGCCAAGCCCAACTTGGAAAGCATGTCGGTCGCTTCCTGTTTGGCTTTCTTGGTGCTAATTCCTTGATATAGGAGCGGAGCCATGACGTTTTCAAGCGCGGTCGTGTTTGGAAGTAGCTGAAACTGCTGGAACACGAAGCCAATCGCCCGCGAGCGCAAATTGGTAAGCGCATTGTCATTGAGGTCCCTGGTGGCGGCTCCGGAAATCTTTACTTCCCCTTCACTAGGACGGTCGAGGCAGCCAATCAGATTCATCATCGTCGACTTTCCGCTTCCGGATGGACCAACGATTGCCACAAACTCGCCACGCTCAATTGAAAGGCTGACGCCATCCAGAGCGACTGTGGTTTGATCCCCAACCTGATATTCACGACGAACTTCCTGGAGTTCTACGACCTTAGGCACCGGTTCTGGCTCCCGGAGGTGGGCCAAAGTTAACGGGAGCGGGCACATCGCCAGAAACTCCGGTCATTACCTGGTCGCCAGCCTTCAAGCCCTTGGTTACTTCAGCAAAGCTGTCGCCAAAGATTCCGAGTTCAATCTCCACACGCTTCACGGTCTGATTGCCACTGGCGTCGGTGATCAACACGTCAACCAATGTTTCTTCATCGCCGACGAGAGCATTCAATGGGATCGCCAATACGTTCTCTTTGGTGAGAACCTTGATTTCGGCGGTGGCGCTCATCCCGAAGCGGGCACCCTCTGGCAAATCCGCAACTTTCAGAAGCACTTCATACTGCTTGATTCCGCTCAATGACTGGGCAACCTGGCCGATTCGGGTAACTACTCCTTCAAAAGTTGCTGAAATGGCATCTAGCTCTATGGTGGCAGTTTGATCAATTGCCACTAGGTCGGCGTCATATTCGCTTACAAATACCGAAACAACCGGGCTGTCGGAACCTACAGTTACAACGGCTCCAGAAGTGCGCAGCCCAGCGGTGCTATCGATGGAACGAACCACCCCGGCCGCCACCGCATTCACTTTCACATCACGGCCAATTTGATCAACGTAGGTGAAGAGCCACTGGTTTTTCTTGACGGTCTTTCCAACCGAAACTTTGACGGTCTTGATTTCGAGACTGGCCCCGAACTGCACCGGCTGTGAAACCGAACCGTTGACGGAAATCAACGACGGCTGCTCGGCAGGCCCGTAAGCCAAGAGCTTGGTCTCGGCTAACTGCCCATTCGCGGAAACAGTCTTGGTTACCGAAGTGTTTTCAACCTTGTAGGTTTCATAAACAGGTTTGGCTGCAAATAGTGGGGCAACGACGAAACTTAATACAACGAGAATCGCAAGACCGATACCCGTAAACAGTGGCCAACGTTTCTTGCGCATGAATTCTTCTCTCTATTACCCAAGGCCGGCCTAACCGGTTAGTTACTCCACACTTTCACTTGAATCTGTGAGAACCCTGAGTGGGAAAGCTAGTTAGTCTTCAAACGGGTCGGCGATACCTACGTAAACGGTCTCCAGGTATTCCTCGATACCTTCCTTGCCGCCCTCGCGGCCCAGCCCAGAGGACTTAACGCCGCCGAAAGGAGCCGCCGGATTCGACACAATTCCAGTGTTCAGGCCGAACATTCCCACTTCAAGTGATTCTGCTAGGCGCAGCCCACGGTTTAGGTCCTTCGTGAACGCATAGGCAACGAGACCAAACTCGGTGTCATTGGCGAGTTCAATGGCTTCGGCCTCGTTCTTGAAGGTGATGATCGGAGCTACCGGCCCAAATACTTCCTCTTTCAGGATCCGCGCGCTTTTGGTCACGCCAGTCAAAACTGTAGGCGGGTAGAAGTAACCTTCACCGGTCGGAATTGCACCACCTGTGAGTAACGTGGCTCCCTTACCAATCGCATCCTGAACGAGTTCATCTATGCTCACACGGCTCTTCTCGTCAATCATCGGGCCTATATTCGCGCCGTCCTCGGTGCCTCTGGCAACCTTGAGTTCAGCCATCTTGGCCGCTAACTTAGTTGAGAATTCCTCGGCGATACTCTCGTGCACGAGCACTCGGTTTGCAGCGGTACATGCCTCTCCCATGTTGCGAAGCTTGGCTAGCATGGTCCCAGCAATTGCCTTGTCCATGTCTGCGTCTTCGAAAATGATTATTGGCGCATTTCCACCAAGTTCCATCGAAACCCGCAGGACCTGCTGGGCCGAGTCTGCGATTAGGCGGCGGCCAACACCGGTTGAACCGGTGAACGAAAGTTTACGAAGGCGCGAGTCCTTTATTAGCGGACCGGTTACTTCGCCAGCCTGCTCGGTTTGAATGACGTTTAGCACACCCTTTGGTAGACCCACTTCTTCAAGAACTTTTGCAAACAAAAGAGTAGTCATTGGGGTAAGCGCTGCCGGCTTGATTATCATGGTGCAGCCAGCCGCGATAGCTGGTGCAATTTTTCTTGTTGCCATTGCCAACGGGAAGTTCCACGGAGTAATGAAGAGGCTTGGTCCAACCGGGCGTTTCTGAACGATAATTCTCATCTTGCCATCTGGCGCAGTAGCGAAACGACCGGCCTGGTGAGTGGTCTCTTCGCTGAACCAGCGGAGGAACTCGCTGCCGTAAGCCACTTCACCCTTGGCTTCAGCGACCGGTTTACCCATTTCTAAAGCCATCAAAAGGGCGAAGTCATCGGCCATCTCGGTTACCCGGTCGAATGCTTTTCGCAAAATTTCAGCGCGTGATCGGGGAGTGGTTTTTGCCCAGGCCGCCTGAGCATTGTGAGCTGCGGTTAAGGCGGCCTCACCGTCGGCTGCCGTTGCATTCGCAACTTGAGCCAAAACTCGTCCGGTTGATGGGTCGATTACATCTATGACCGACTTATCGCTCGAGTCTTTCCACTCACCATTGATATAGATGCCCTTGGGCACCATTGCTAATACGCGGGCTTCGTCTTGGGCTGTGATGCTCATAGTGTCTTCTCCATAATTGCGATTACGTCGTCGCGGGTTGGCTCGATTGGGTTGTTGTTAGTTACCGCATCGGCAACCGCGTCATCCGCTAACGAACCAAGATTTTCTTTTGAGATGCCAAAGTCAGAAAGTTTTCCTGCCAGACCGACCTGTTCAACCAATTCTGCAATTCTAGCGATTGCTGCCTCGGCGTTGGAGGCTTCACTCGCAGATGTGTCACCCACTCCGAGGGCAAATGCCAGACGGGCAAAGCGAGGACGGCGGTGCGGCAAGTTGAACCGCAGCACTTCTTCGAGTACTAGACAGAGTGCAACGCCATGGGCGATGTTGAACTGACCCCCGAGCGCGTGGCCGATTCCGTGAACTAGACCAAGTCCGGTGTGAGAGAAACCCACTCCTGCAATGTGAGAAGCCAGAAGCATTTGGGAACGCGCCTCAATGTCGTCGCCACGTGTGCAGGCGGTGACTATGTTTTGAGAAACCATCTCAACCACCTGCAGCGCGATTCCGTCGCTGTAAGGGTTAGGTCTTGCAGAGATGTACGACTCGGTAGCGTGAACTAGGGCATCCATTCCGGTTGCGGCAGTTGCCTTGGGTGGCAGCCCCACGGTTAGCTTCGGGTCAAGAATTGCAGCCTTCGCCAAAGCGCTTGAGTGTCCAACGTAAAAACGCTTGTGAGTGTGCTCGTCGGTGATCACACCAAAAGCGTTTACCTCTGAACCAGTGCCAGCGGTGGTTGGGATGGCGATGATGGGAATACCCGAATTCTTGAAATCAGTGGTGTAGTCAAGGCCAATGCCGCGCTCTGGATTGACCGCTCCTAGCGATACTCCCTTTGCGGTGTCCATTGATGACCCGCCGCCGAGAGCAATCAGGATGTCACAGTTAGCGGCCGCGCCCGCATCGGATCCTGCATCCACGCAGGCGGTAGTCGGATTTGGTGTCACACCGTCGAACACTGACACCGATACTCCCGATGCCTCCAGGCTCGCCCTAACCTCAGAGCAAATTGGGGATGCGCCCAGAAATGGGTCGGTAATAATAAGTGCGCTCTTGGCTCCCTGCCCAACAGCAAGTTCACCAACCTTGGACACCGCGCCAACACCGAAGTGAGCTGCAGGCTTTGGGTCTAGAACTAGTTCGTAGCTAGAAAGTTTTCTTGTTTCAGACATTGTTAGCCATTCTTCTTCACTGTTAATTCTCTTCTAAAGTTTTGGTTTCGTCGCAGGTATCTTGGAACTACTGGTCGATTCTCAGGGTCTGACCAATCAGGTCTTCGTAGAGTTTCATCGGGGTCATTTCACCGGCAAGATCACCGTACTGGGCTTTGGCTCGGCGGAAAATCTGCTCAACCTGGGCCGAAAGTTCAACCGGTACCCCAACAGCGCGGGCGAGGTCGGTGTGCAACCCTAGATCTTTGCAGGCGAGCGCGATGGCGAACCCCTCGTCGTAGTCACCGTGCTTTAGCACCGAGAGCACGTCGTTTTCAACAAAGTTGGAATTGGCTGGGCTGGCAATTAGCGACTGACGCAGTACCTCTAGGTCTACACCGGCCTTCACCCCGACACTCAAAACCTCTGCGGTAGCAACTAGGTGTGAGAACCAAAGCTGGTTGATGGCAAGCTTCACTGCATAACCTGCGCCGGCCTTACCAACGTGGAGAATTCGTTTGGCGTCGCCCATGGCTTCAAAGACGTTTTTCATGTTGGCGAATTGATCCGCAGTTCCGCCTGCAAAAATTTGTAGTTTCCCGTTTGCGGCCCCTACGGACATGCCCGAGACCGGTGCATCCATGATGTTTAAGTTACGGCCCTCACTGGTTTTGCGCGCACGTTCCGTGACTTCTGGAATGGAGGTCGACATGTCAACCCAGTAACCATTGTCTTTGATTCCGCTGAGAATTCCGTTTTCACCCATTGCCACCATGTCGACGTGCTTTGGGGTCGGCAGCATAGTGATGACGACATCACTCTTGGCAGCCACTTCCGCCGGGGTCGAAGCCCACTCGGCGCCGTTAGCAATTAGCGTTTCGGCTGCCTCTTTGCGAACATCGTTTACGACCAACTTGAAGCCGTTCAACTGAAGGTTCTTGGTCATACCCGAACCCATGTTGCCAAGACCGATGAAACCTACCGTGGTTGTTTCTTTGTTAAACATTTGCTGCTTTCTCGTTAGGAAATTTCCTTGGAACCAAGATTGATCCAAGTCGTTTTTAGTGCGGTGTAAGAGTCCATTGCGTGCAGGGATCGATCACGTCCAAAGCCCGAAGACTTGAAGCCACCGAATGGAACGATGATGTCGGCAACATCGAAGGTGTTGACCCAAACGGTTCCCGCACGAACCTCGCGTGCAACTTTGTGGGCCCGCGAAATATCCTTGGTCCAGACACTGGCCGCTAAACCGTATTCGGTGTCATTTGCCAATTGAATTGCCTCGGCAACCGACTTAAAGGTGGTTACCGCAAGGACTGGTCCAAAAATCTCCTCTTGGCCGATTCGGCTGGAGTTTTTGACATTGTCCAGAATGGTGGGCTCCACGAAATACCCATTTTCAAGACCCGGTGCAGGGGTGAAACGAGAACCTCCCATGGCCACGGTTGTCTTTTCTTGCTTGGCTACCTCTAGATAACCCAGCACCCGTTCAAGTTGTTTTTCGCTGACAATCGCACTGACCTGGGTAGCAGGGTCAAGAGTGTCACCGAGCTTAAGGGATTTCGCAACACGAATGGTCGCCTCAAGTAATTTGTCGTGCACGCTCTCGTGTACCAGCAGGCGCGAACCTCCGTGGCAGGTCTGGCCCGCGTTGTAGAAAATTCCCCAGGCGACAGCCGCGGCACAGGCTTCAATGTCTTCGACGTCGTCGAAAACAATGTGAGGCGATTTTCCACCAAGTTCGAGCGCAACTTGCTTGCCGTTGGTTTGACCCGCGTACTCCTGGAACATACGCCCGACCACCGGTGATCCAGTGAAAGTGATTTTATCCACCAGAGGATGTCTGCCCAGGGCAGCTCCGGCTTCTGCTCCTAGTCCGGTAACAACGTTCAACACACCGGCCGGTAGCCCTGCTTCGATTGCAAGTTCTGCCACGCGAAGCGACGCGAGGTTAGTGTTCTCGGCGGGCTTCAATACCACCGAGTTCCCGGCAGCTAGAGCCGGGGCCAGTTTCCAGGAAGAAATGATCAAAGGGTAGTTCCATGGAACCACGGCACCGATAACACCTAGCGGTTCACGGGTAACGAGTGCTAGGGCAGACTGCGGGGTGGGGGCGATTTCATCATAAATTTTGTCTAAAGCTTCGCCGTACCAACGAAAGCTGCGAGCCGCGGAGGGCACGTCAACATTTAGAGAGTCCCCAATTGGATGACCGGTCTCAATTGCTTCAAGTAGCGCGAGTTCGTCTTTGTGTTCCAGGATGAGTTCCGAAAGCCGAATGAGCACCTGCTGGCGATGTCTCACATCAGCTTTAGACCAAACACCGGATGCAAATGCCGCCGCACCAGACTTGACCGACTTGTCGACATCGGCCGCCTTGCCTCGAGCAACAGTGGTGATAACCGAGCCATCGCGCGGGGCCAGGGTTTCAAATCTTTCCCCGTCGGCAGCTGGAACGAATTTGCCATCTATAAATAGATCATTCTTCGGCTTTATGTTCTGAGCCTTTTCTACCCAATTGGTAGCCATTTTTACTGCTTTCTTCAGAGGTTTTTCATTACAGAGTCGAAAAACTAAATCGTGTAGCGCTTAACAGCCTCGTGGTCCAATTCGACTCCCAAACCTGGTGCGTCTGGCACAACGACATCGCCATGCTTGTCGACTTTTACCGGTTTGATAAAGAAGTCACGGCGCTCAGCAGTCCACCCCGGTGGATCAAACGGAAATTCAAAGTATGGCCCGCCGCCGACCCCGGTGACCACGTGCAGGTTAGCTAGGACACCGATACCGTTGGTCCAAGAATGAGGAGTGAACTGGCGATGCTTCAGTGCCGCCGCTTCAGCAACCTGTCTGGCACGAAGCATTCCCACCGCTAGGACGACATCCGGTTGATAAATATCAAGGGCGTCCTGCTCGATCAGGTGTGCTAGTTCACCCATACTGCGAACCATCTCCCCACCGGAAAGTTGCACTCCAACTTCGGTCCGCACTCGCTTCATTCCATCAATATCCGCCTGTGGCAGTGGTTCTTCAATCCAAAGAACATTAAGTTCGTGTAGTTCCTTGGCAACCGAGTGAACTTTGCTCAAAGTTAGTGCAGACTCAATGTCGCCTGACATGCGCCACATTTGGTTCATGTCAACCATTAGGTCAAAATCCGCTCCAACAGCAGCACGTGCCGCTCGAACTGCAGCGATACCTTCGGTTAGTTGGTGACGGGCGATACGAATCTTAATTGCCTTGAAGCCGAGCTCCTTGGCGGCAACCGCGGCATCCGCTCGGGCAGCAGGGGCTTTCAATTCGCCAGATGAGGCGTAGGCGGGAATTCTGTCCATTGCCCCACCAAATAAGGTTGCAACGGGTAGGTTTGCCACTTTACCGATAATGTCCCAAAGGGCAACTTCAAGTGGCCAGTAGCGACCGCCGTGAAAGTTTATGGTCTCGATGCGCTTAACCTGATTCACAATTTGCATCGGATCTGTGCCGATAAACAGGTGTTGGTAGGCCTCGAAGCCATCCATTGTGTCGCCAGAACCGTAGCCGGTGATTCCTTCGTCCGTCTCAACCGTGACCAAAGTTGCTGTGAATTCACGACGAGGGTTTGGATCCCAAGCGGCATTAAACGGTGGGTCAAGCGGTAATCGCATTCGGGTTAGCTTGATGTTGGTGATTTTCAAAAAAATGGTCCTAAGAAATTAGTCTTTTGCGGTGTAATAAGGGTTGTGCGGGAGGGCACGGTTTTCTAGAACATCTTCGATGCTCGGTAGTTTGAGAGCGCCGTTCATGAGCGCAGTTCTGGTCGCCTCGCGGTTGTTGTGATAGACCGCGTCGGCATCGTCGGCGCCTGGGTTTACCCAAACGGCGGTAATGATGACCGTGTCATCAAGATCATTTTTGTTGATGTAACCCTCGGCAACTGCATCGGCTACACCCCCGGCCACTCCGGCCTGTGCGGCGCCCCAGATCATCGTGCCATGAGTGTCATTTGCTGGTTCCGCCTTGGTAACGAAGAGGGTTAGAGGCTTAACCGGAAGGGATGGTTTGAGTACGACTACGTATGGTACGTGACCCTGAGAAGGAGTGGCCAGGGCTGTTGCCCAGGCCACTCCCGCTGGACCTTCACGGTGACCGAACACGGTATTAATGTGTGCGGCGTTTACGCCTTGACCTACGAATGATTCGCCGATCTGCATGTGAAGTGCCATCTCAGTTTCCTTTTACTCTTTTTTCAAGCTGAACTTCTACCGAATTTACTCGGTGATGAAGCCCTTCTCGATTAGGTACTCGCGAGCAATGTCAACTGGCTCGTCGCCATCAACGTCTGCACGAGCGTTAAGTGTCTGCATTACTTCGTCAGTAAGGGTTGCAGTCAACTTGTTGATGATGTCAGCAAGAGCTGGGTACTTGTCTAGAGTCGTCTGCTTCAAGGTGAAACCGATCTGGTAAACAGGGAAGTATTCCTTGTCATCCTGCATAACGATCAGGTCAAGAGCCTTGATACGGCCGTCAGTAGCGAATACTTCACCGAAGTTGCAGTCTTCACCCTTGTCGGTTACAGAGTAGATAGCGCCAGTGTCTAGAGTTACAGTCTTGCCCTGTAGGCCATACATTGCCTTTAGGCCTTCCCAGCCATCTGGACGGGCAGCGAATTCTGATTCAACACAGAAGGTCTGCTCTGATGCAGGTAGCTTTGCAACATCCGAGAATGTCTTAACACCTAGCTCAGCAGCCTTCTCCGAACGGATTGCGAATGCATAGGTGTTGTTTACTGCTGCACCATTTAGCCAAGCGATACCGTTTGCACCATCAGCAGCCTTAACTGCGTCGTACTGTGCCTGAACTCCAGGAACTGGCTTGTCGTTGCCAAGGTAAGCAAGCCATGAAGTACCGGTGTATTCCCAGTAACCCATGAACTCATCTGACTCTAGAGCGGTACGTACGTTCGCAGAACCAACGATGGTCTGGTACGTAGTCTCGGCACCGTTAGCGTTTAGTAGCAGGCTAACCATGTTGCCAAGAATGTACTGCTCTGAGAAGTCCTTTGCTCCAACAACGCCAGTTAGGCCAGCTAGTGCGGTGGACTCTCCAGGTGTTTCTGCGGCAGGTGCACAACCTGCCAAGGTTAGGCTGCCGACTAGGGCGAAAGCAGCCATTGCAGTCTTGAGACTGGTTTTCATTTAATGCTCCTTATTTGTTATTCGATGGATTGATGAGTTGAGTATTCGACTCATACTCCCTTGGGCTTCAGCAAGTCTTCGACCAAACCGGCTAACCAGTCCATGCCCAAGGCAATGCAAGAAACCACAACTGCACCCGTTAGCGTGACGGCCTCTCGTGAGAGCTTTAGGCCAACCACGAGCACCTCCCCCAAACCACCGGCGTTGATGAATGTGGCAATGGTTGCCACACCAACACTAAAGACGAGGGTTGTTCTGAACCCCGCCAAAATTACTGGAACCGCCAAAGGCAGTTCAATCTTTCTAAGAATCTGGCCGCCGGTCATTCCCATGCCTCGAGCCGACTCGATGATGGATGCGTTGATCTGTGAAATTCCAACCATCGTGTTTCTGATTACCGGCAGTAACCCGTAAAAGACCAACGCAATAATTGCGGTTGTCCAACCGATTCCAAGTATCAGAGCAAGCAAAATGATCACACCTACCGCCGGGGTCGCTTGACCAATGTTTCCGAAGCCGATAATTATGCCCCGCACGATTTTTGACTTGGAGCGACTAACGAGGATGCCGGCGGGTATGGCAATCGCGGCTACTAGAAGAGCTGCCGTTATCGATAAACGAATGTGTTCGTCCACTTTTGTAAGCATGTAAGGCCAGTTGAGGGCAAACGCCTCAATCTTGTCTGGCTCCCCGCGCAGAGTTAGAAAAGCAAGCAGACCAGACAATGCGGCCAAGATAAGCGCTGGAGTACCTAGACGCTTCACCATGAAATAGCGACCCTTGCGGCTGGAAGGCTGGCTGTAAGAGGTGCTTACGTCGGTAGCAGGCTGAATGCTCATCTTTACCGTCCCTTGCCTGCAGCCAGCTTGGTTACATCGGCTCCGAGGGCGTTTGAGATTTCCTTCACTGAGATGCTTCCCAAAACTTTGCCTTTAGCGTCAGTTACGGGAACTGGTGAACCACCGTTCAGAACGATGTGGTCCAGGGCCTCGCGTAAGTTTTCAGAAATCATCACGCTTGGCCCGGTCGCATTGGTGTCACCGAGTTTGGCCGATGAAATTGGTATGAGAGCCAAGCGTTTAAGAGCTGCACCCTCACCGATGAATGAAGAAACATAGTCACTGGCGGGATTGGCCAGGATGTTCGCTGGAGTGTCAAACTGCTCGATTTGTGAACGCTCACTCAAAACCACGATGCGGTCTCCAAGTTTGATGGCCTCATCGAAATCGTGGGTTACGAACACAATTGTTTTTCCGATAGTCGCTTGAAGTCTTAGGAATTCGTCCTGGAGTTTTTCTCGCGTGATCGGGTCGGTTGCACCAAACGGTTCGTCCATGAGCATCACTGGAGGGTCGGCTGCTAGGGCTCTGGCCACGCCAATGCGCTGCTGCTGACCACCAGAAAGCTGCTTCGGGTAGCGGTTTGCAAACTTTCCAGGCTCAAGATCAACTAGGGAGAGCAATTCGTCGACTCGAGCGGCCGTTTTCTCCTTGTCCCAACCCAAAAGCTTTGGAACAACTGACACATTCTCAGCGATGGTCATGTGTGGAAATAGACCAATTTGCTGGATAACGTAGCCGATTCGTCTACGCAAAATGTTTTGATCTAAAGACAGCACGTCTTCGCCGTCGATCTTGATTGAACCGGAGGTCGGTTCAATAATGCGGTTAATCATCTTCATGGTCGTGGTCTTACCACAACCGGAAGGGCCCACCAGCATGATGAGTTCGCCGGGATTAATGCTCAGTGAGAAATTCTCAACGGCAGGTTGCGGCTGATTTGGATACGACTTAGTTACGTTGGTTAGCTCAATACTTGCGCCGCTGGTTGCTTTAGACACGGATGCCTCTCGATGTTGTTAGTCGGTTTATCAATATAAAAACTGCGTCGAAACTGAGTGCAATGATCACAATTACTACCGTTCCGGTTAGGGCAAAGTTGAGCGCGTTGGCCGCACCCAGCATTGACAGACCCTTGAAAATGTAGGCTCCCATGCCAGGCCCAGCCACATAAGCGGCAATCGCTGCGATTCCAACGGAAAGCTGCGCTGCAACGCGAAGACCGGTGAGGATAACCGGCCAGGCAATTGGGAACTGGATCTTCATTAGGACTGCGAATTTACTCATTCCCATACCGCGGGCTGATTCCACCACGGCTGGGTCTACCTCACGAAGGCCCACTACCGTATTTCTGACGATTGGCAAAAGTGAGTAGATGCTAAGAGCGAAAATCGTGGACGCCCATCCGAGACCCATGATCGGAATCAAAATGGTCAAAAGAGCCATCGACGGAATTGTGAGAATTACGCCTGCGGTTGCCACTGCGGCTGACCTGGCAAAGGGCTTCTCCCAAACCAGGAGCCCGGTTCCAACCCCGATCAAAGCGGCAATCAAAAGAGAAATGAGAACCACAGAAATGTGCTCGCCCGAAAGCTTCAAGATTTCTGCTGACTTCTTAATCAGGAACGGCAGAATCAAGTTCACGTCGTAATCCAACACAGCCTCCTCTTTGAGGTCTACCAGGTTATTCACCCATTACGCCAAAACTAAATTCAAGTTGCAAATAACGCAACGAGAGTTGGTAGTATGTCAACTAATTCAGGTAACAATCGCATAACCAGATTTTTTGGCAAAGAATTCGCTCGGAGGTACAAAATGGCTACATTGATGCCCGCACGGCGTCGCAATGCTGCTGGTCTTAGCCGTGACCTCGAAGTTCTCGAAGTACTGGGCACTCCGGAAGCTATGCAATCACGAGGTTTAGGGGTAAATCGGGTAGCTGAATTAACCGGTCGAGACAAAGGCCAGATCTCTCGAACACTTGCCACGCTTGCAGATTCTGGTTTTGTTGAACGCGACCGCTCCACTGGGCGATACCGTCTGGGCTTCCAGCTCTATTCACTGGCCTCAAGGACGGCCGAAGCTCGGTTCGTTGAAGAGGCCGGTCGTTACCTTCGTCAAGTTGTGAACCTAATCCATGAAACCACACACCTCTGTGTGCTTCGAGGGGGAAATGTCCTGACGCTAAAAAGCGAACTCTCTAACCATGCTTTCCGCGGAGTCGGTTGGGAGGGGGTAAGCGTATCGGCACTGAGCACCTCCTCAGGCCGTGCGCTTCTCAGTGACTGGGCCGAAGCCGAAATAGAGGAATGGTACGCAGAACACGCTCAAGACAACCTAATTATTCGACCAACCATAGGCTCTTCCAAACAAGATGTGGGAAGTTTGCAGGTTTCGGACCCGGCTGAACGCCATTCAAAAATCAAAACTTTGGAGGGGTTCAAGCAAGAACTGGAAAGCATCCGAAAAGCTGGTTATGCGAAAGTTGACGAAGAGTTTGAGTGGGGATTGGTTGGGGCTTCGGCACCAATTCGAGATCACACCGATCGAATAATCGGTGTCATTAACGTGAGCGCTCCAAAAACCAGAATTGGGGCACACCTAGATCAAGTGGGCGAAATCATTGCCAAAGTGGGATTGGAATTCTCCGCTCACCTCGGCGCCACGAAGTCGTCCTACTAAGTGCGGGCTAGGAACGCTTTACCTAACGATTGCTTTTGAGTTGGGTGATTGCCGAACCCAATGCCACGAGTGCTGCACCAACCGGCAGATCCCAACTAAACGGTTCCCCTAAAACAAGCCAGCCGATAAAAAGCGAAACTAGAAGCGTGGGATAGCTCGACGAACTCGCCACGGCACTTCCCGCCCGTTCAATTAGTTGCAGGTTCCAAATGTATGCAAGCCCACTACCTATGCTTCCCATCAAAATCATGGACCCCAAAATTTCAAAGGTTAGTTCGGCTCGAATCAGTGAAGAGTCTCCCAGTAGAGCAGGCATTACATAAACCGGCAACAGAAGCAAAGAAGCAAAGGTCACTTGCCAGGTTGCAATAACCTCGGAACTCTTCCCCTGACCCAAAAGGTATTTGTGTGAAAAGGGAATTGCGATTCCGTAGCAGAAAATAGCGAGGACAACGGCAATCACGCCCACTGGGTCGTTTTCGCCCAAGTCTCCGCTCGAAATACCCAGAGCCCAGAGCGCTCCAAGCAACCCGATAAAGATTCCAAGCACCTGGCGGGTCGAGGGCTTCTCGTCGCGAAAAGCAATTGACATCACAATCAAAGTGGTAATCGGAGTTGCAGTGTTGATGATGCTGGCAATTACTGTACTCACGTGCTCTTGGGCAAATGCAAAGAGCGTTCCTGGGACAACATTCATAAGCGCGGCCACAAAAACTATTCTTAGTTTCAACTTTGTGTCCAGCTTGGTGTCTAAGTTTTTTGACTTCACAAAAACCCAAAGGGTGATTGCACCTAGGACGCAACGCCAAAATGTGACCCCTGCCGGAGGGAATGCGATTAGGCCCATCTCGATGAAGAGAAAAGAAGCTCCCCAAATCAGTCCTAAGCCGATGTATTGAGCTAGCCAACTCTGATTCGGCTTAGTGTTTGACATTAGCGAGGCAAGATTCCAAAAGCGTCTGCCAGCTTCAAAATCTTTTCGGCACGTCCTAGGCGAGGTAAATCTGAGCCGTCGCGAATAACTCTGCCGCGAGCTTCAAAATCTGTCACGAAATCGTAGGCCCAGGTTACGTCTGCAACCGTTGGGCAAATGGTTTCATTGATCACGGCAAGTTGGTCAATGTCGAGACACAGTTTCCCGGTCATCCCAAGTGCCACAGCTAGTTCGCTCTTTTCCTTCAAGACCCCGTGATTTGATCCCACCGTCGGCCCGTCAATTGGGCCTGGAAGGTTACCGATCCGACTTGCAACCACCAGCTTCGATCTCGGATAAGCCATCGCCAGATCATCAGCGCTGGTTCCGGTGTCACGTCGATAATCACCGCTTCCGAACGCCAAACGAGAAGCGCCTTTCGCCGATGCAATTTCTCGAGAATCTTCAATACCCAAAGCAGACTCCACCAAAGGGATAACCGGAGTTGCCGAGCCAAGTCCTTCGAAAGTCTCAGTAACCTGACTTCCGGATTCTGTTTTAGCAAGCATGACGCCTTTTAAGCCTTTGACGCCCTTGAGTGCAGCAATGTCGGTGCTCCAAAAATCAGTGGTGTAGTCGTTGATCCGCACCCATGCACTGCCCCCGTTATTCAACCAAGCAATAACTTTTTGAAGTGCTTCAACTTTGAATTTAGGGTCCACCGCGTCTTCGACATCAAGGATTATTTCATCGGCGCGACTCTTAGCCGCCGTATCGAAGAGTTCATCGCGCATGGCATTCACCAAAAGCCAAGAACGTGAGATATCTGAATTACTCTTCAACACAAATCCAATCTGGTTCTTCGGTGAACCGCCTAAAGTAGCCTAATTGTTTTTGGTTTTAGATGTCATCAAACGAAACCCGTCGAGGTTTGAGATTCTGCGGGTTCCTCATGCTTTTTCAGGTGTGACTTGTTTAGACCCCTTGGTCAATATATCTTTCTGCGAATTCAGTCAATGTTTCTTGGTAATGGCGGAGACCAAACTGACGGCCTTAATTTGTTTCGAAAATTCAAATGACTGGTACAAATGGTAGATGTCTGGCTTATCTGCCCACACCACTTTAGAGGGGTTGTTTTTTTCATCCAGCTCACTGTGCCAGTTTCCAAACTGCGGATCCGGGAAGTTTTCCAGAGCGTACTCCCAAAAATTCTTAGCCCAGGTCTCGTAGTAGTTCTCATTTAGTTCCAGCGCTAAAACGTGAGACGCGCTTATTGCTTCACAAATCACCCAGCTCAATCGAAGGGAAACCACTGGCTTTCCATCCCAATCGACCGTGTAACAAAATCCAGGATTTCCATCGCGAGTCCAGCCATCCTCGATTGCCTGATCGTAAAGAGAAACAGCGACTTCAGTAAGCCAGCTCGGCGCTTTTTCTCCAATTCGTTCAAATGCCCACTTCATTTGAATCGAAAGTCTCGCCCACTCAAACCAGTGGCCAACGGTTGCCCCATAAGGTCTGAACGGATGCGCTTTATTGTCTGAGTTGTAATCCAATTCGGGTTGCCAGGCTGAGTTGTAATGCTCTGGAAGTCTCCAATTGTTCCCCCTGGCAACTACATTCAGAAGCCGATCAGTGATTCTTATAGAGCGATCTAGCCACTTTTTATCACCCGTTTGATCAAAGCAGACCATGAACGCCTCAACCATGTGCATGTTGCTGTTTCCACCTCGATAGGTCTCTAGATTTGACCAATCTTGGTTGTAACTCTCAAAGCAGGCACCCTCTACTTCTGACCAGTAATGTTTTTCAATTACGTCTATTGATTCGCGGAGAAGGTTTGCAGCTCCAGCAATCTTGGCAGCGTCAAGGGTTGAAGCGGCCAGAAGTACAAACGCATGAGCGTAGCCGGCTTTGTTTGGATTAGAAATGTCCTCTGGGCCAGCAGCCTCTACCCATCCCCCATGGGCTTTGTCCTTGAGCATTTTTGTCAGCGCGTGGCAAGCCAGTTCCGCCTTGTCCCTAAACTTCTCGTTTCCCGCCAAGACTTCTAATCCAAAGCAGTACGCCATTCGAGCATTGATCCAAGTCTCCAACCCCAGTTTTTCAGACACGCTCCCATCTGCTTGAAGTCTTCCAAAGCCTCCAAGAGCAACGAGTGCCCCATTAGACGCAAACTCTAAAAGGGAGGCCTTCTGCTCCGTGATTGACGTCGAATCCATTACTTGCACCAACTTCTATACTTTGAGGCAGATTTTGAGACCTGCCCGATTGATTCGTCTTTTGAGAATTCGGCCTTGACGGCTAAAAATCGAATTCCAGTTTTTCCCGCGCCCAGAGCAGAAACGGAGTCTTGTTTCATTTGAATTGAGATCTTTCTTGCACTTGGGAGTAGATAGACGCGGTCAGCTTCTCTGCCGGTTTTCCATAAATACAGTAATCACGGTTGTTCTCAGCCTCACCTAGCGGATACAAAGTTGCAGGCCAATCCCACAACATGAAGCCGAGCATCCACGGTCTTTCGAACGCTGAAAGCATCTCGCGGTAGAACCCCAACTGGGCTTCACCATCGGCCGGCCCCTCCATAGTCCAGTCGTTAGGTCTGGCTGGGGAGGTGGTCCTTGATGGGCAGCCCGCTTCTAGAAACAAGAATGGCTTCTGGTGCTGTTTGACGACTTTTTCGATGCGAGCTAAATGCTCATCCCATTGGCCAAGAGGGTAGTATCCACTCGACGAAATCACGTCCACCGCGTCCCACCAGCCAAGCCTATCTTCCTGGTATTTATCGCAGTTATAGGTGATTGGACCTGAGTAGTGCTTGCGAACTTCGGCTATCGTCGCTCGCCAGTGAGAATCCTGCTTATCTGTCATAACTAACTCACAACCAACGCAGAATAATTCAACTTCTTCTCTCTGAGCAATCTTGGCGTAGTGGACCAGATATTCGCGATAGCTAGCGAACCAGTCACCCCAGTTTGGCTCACCCGGAACATCTTCATCAAAGAAGGAGATAAAGCCGCGCCACGAGCCATTGCGGCAATTCACAACTGGCTTTAGGCATACCTTTAAACCCATTGATTTGGCTTGCCTGATTGCACGCGTTACGTCTTCGTCGTTGACTAATGAAGCGTCTCGATAGTCAATAGTTGTAGATTGTGGTGTGTCCTGCAGAGCTTGAAATGCAATGGTCACCCAGTTGACATTGATTCTGCTGAGAGCTTGGAGGCTTTCCTGGGAGCTCTGCGAATTCCATTCTTCATGCGAGCCAACCCAACCCCAGGTCATGCCGCAAACGGGGCCTTCAAAGTTCATTACTATCCAGCCACCAATTGATTCGCGGTCCTGACAACTTCACCTGTAAAGTCTTCGAGTCGCAATAGCTTCGCCGATTCAATTTGAAGAGTGCAGGACTCGCCCGGCAACACGGTTAAGAGGCCCTGATCCACTTTTGCTGCTGGATCCAATTTGTCAACCATCAAAAGTAGGTCTCTGATTAGGTTTCTTGCGGTTATCTTTAGGGCGTAACCGCGGTCAAGTTTCTCAAGCTCGAGTTGATAATCTGCGGGCGCTAAATCTGAGTACCGATAGTCTGCAAAAAAATGCAATTTCTTCTGATTCCCGAACCTTGCAAGCAAATAAGTGTTGCGTGAGTTCCGATTCTCAGTAAATTGAGAGTCAATCTGGTGACTGAATTTTGAGTCTGGGGAAACATCAACTTTGCGGGTCACTTCTTGCAAAACGTCACCTTCATAATTCATAAGAGTTAAAACAAATTCCTCCGAAACTGCGAGATCCTGATTATTGAGAATGTTGACGGACAGATTTTCTTCACCTCCAGAAAAAGTAATCAACATTGGCGAGTAGCTTTGAGCAATTGAAAAGTAAAGCGGTTTTTCTCTTCCGGCTCCATCAATCGCAGCCCAAGAGGTAACCGGCCAGCAGTCGTTGAGCTGCCAAACAATTGAACCCATGCAACTAGGGAATTCACTTCTCATGTGCTCCAAGCCAAACCGAATGGCGTTGGCCTGATTCAGCTGCATGGCCCAGTGCCAATCACTCATATTGTTTGGAAGCATGAAGTGATTCATCAAACCATCGGTGAGTTTGTCATTCCCACTCATAGCTTTCTGGTGAATAATCATGCCTGGTGATTCCGGAGTTAGGGGATCGTCAGATATAGATTCGGCTATCGTCTCCCAGTTAGCCGGGCCCTGCCAACCAAACTCCGCGACAAAACGGGGATTGTAGTCACGGTAGTGAGGATAATCCTTCTGGTTCCAAAGGTCCCAAATGTGCACGGAACCGTAATTTGGGTCATTGTGCAACTTATCTGGGTTGGGCGAGTAAGGACTACCGGGAGTGTAAACGCGTTTAGGGTCAAGTTCCCTGACCAAACGAGGAAGTAAATCGTAGTAGAAGCCTTCACCCCAGGACTTGCCATCAAGCCTCAGCTGCCAATTCCACTCTTGGTGGCCCCAGAGGTTTTCGTTATTTCCATTCCACATGACCAAGCTGGGGTGCTTCATGATTCTTGTGATGTTATCCGTGGCCTCGGCTTCAACTTCTGCCCCGAGGCCTTCCTCGGAATATGATGCGCAGGCAAATAAGAAGTCTTGCCACACCATCAGGCCTAATTCGTTACAGACTTCGTAAAACTCCTCTGACTCATAAATTCCGCCACCCCAAACTCGAATCAGGTTGATATTGGCGCGTTTTGCCTGGGTGAGTCGATCGTAGAGTGACTCCTTGGTGATTCTGTGCAGGAAAGCATCATTGGGAATCCAGTTCACTCCGCGGATGAAGGTCTTTCTCCCATTCACACTGATTTCAAAACCTGCACCGTCAACGCTTTGAGGAAAATCTAGTTCAACATCCTTGAAGCCAACGTTGCAAGAAAATGAATCTTCGTTGCCAAGCTTGACTTCTAGAGAGTAGAGGTTGGCGTCACCATCACCGTTAGGCCACCATTTCTTTACGTTTTCCACTTGCAAAAGAACTGTATTTGAACCAGATTTGGTGTCGGCGAGTGTTGCAGTTGCATCGCCAAGAGTGACATTTAGCCCCTCATTAGTGACGCCATCCAAATCGATGATTACTTCTGCCAGGCCACTTTGGCCCGAGACCGATATGACTGGTCGAACAGAAACGATTCGACTATCGTAGCTCTCCAAATAAACCGGCTTCCAAAGCCCGCAGGTCGAAGTGTCAATTCCCCAGTCCCAGCCAAAGTTGGCCGCAGTCTTTCTTATGGAGTTGTAGGGATGGTGATTCACGTGTGGTCGATACCCAAGTTCCAGGCTCATTCGATCCGCGTAGCGAATGGGTGACGAGAACCGAACCTCAAGTTTGTTTAGGCCTTCAACCAACCTGTCCTTCACAGCAAACCTGTAACTTCTGTGTTGATTTACAACTTCAGCCAAAAGATGGCCGTTGAGGTAAATTTTTGCAACGGTATCAATGCCCTCAAAAACTAGGTCGGTAAACGCCTCGGCCCCAGGTTTGAAATTGAATTCAGTTTGGTACAGCCAGTCACAGTAGCCAATCCAGGCATAGAGCCGCTCGTTGTCATCTAAAAAAGGATTTTCGATCAGCCCAGAAGCCATTAGGTCAGTGTGTACAGAGCCAGGCACGCTGGCAGGGAAAGCCTTTGGAAGTTCAACCCCAGGCTTCCCATCGGCCAACGAAACCTGCCAGTTGCTGTCGAGAAATTGAGTTTGTTTTGGCATTTACTTCACGGCTCCCGCTGTTAGGCCTCGATAAATGAATCTCTGAAGCGCGAGGAACACAATCAAAGAAGGCAAAATCACCAAAATGGTGCCGGCGGCAATTAACTCCCATGAGGCGCTAAAAGGCCCTCGGAATCTGAAAAGCGCCGTAGAAATTGTTCCAAGTTCCCGTGAAGGCATGTAAAGAAAGGGAATGTAGAACTCGTTATAAATAGCGATTCCCTTGATGATAATCACGGTGACAATAGCTGGCTTCAAATTGGGCAAAATCACCTTCCGGTAAATCGTGAAATGATTAGCCCCGTCCAACATTGCTGATTCATCAAGGGATTTTGGAATAGTCGCCATGAATTGTATGAAGATGTAAATCGCAATGATGTCCGTTCCCATGAATAACAGGATCGCTGCCCAGTGCGTGTTAAACAAACCAAGCCCAACGACGATCTGGAATGTGGCTACTTGAGTGGTCACCCCAGGTACGAGCGAGGCAACCAAGAACAGGCCTAAGATGACCTTTTTACCTTTGAAGTCAAATCGATCAATAGCATAAGCAGTCATAGTTCCCACATAGATAGTTCCCAATAGAGAGAACACCATTATGAAAATTGTGTTCAGGAAGCCAGTGAGCATATTGCCTTTCTCAAAGGCAATAAAAAAGTTCTCCAAGTTAAACCAATTGCTTGGAGCATCAAAAGGTCCAGTTTGAATGTACTCCTTCGACTCCTTGAAAGCCGCGAAGACGAGAGCGACCAAGGGCACAATGATAGCCAGTGCCACCACACTCAATGACAAGTAAGTTACTGACCGTGAAATTAACCGTTTCAAGTTAGCTCCGCTCTTTCGTCTTTTATCAAAAGCCGCTGAACCGCCGTAACAATCAAAACGATGAGCAAAAGAACAACCGCCATAGCTGACGCCAATCCAACTTTCCTCAACTGGAAAGCCTTCTCAACGGTTGCGATTACAAATGTCTCTGTGCCATTTGCCCCCATGAGCATGATGTAGGGAATCTCGAAGACCGAGAGGCTTCCGGAAATGGCCAAAATCATGGTGAGTAGTGTAATTCGCTTGATGCTTGGAAGGATTATGTATCGGAATTGATGCCACCGGTTGGCGCCGTCGAGTTCAGAAGCCTCGAAAATGTCCGGTTGGATTGAAGCTATTGCCCCGATGTAAAGAACTACATTGAAACCCAAATAACGCCAAACGCTTGTTCCAGTCATCGACCAGTTAACAACGTCGGGATTTCCAAGCCAAGGTTGGATCAATGAATCCAACCCTAAGAATTTGAGTGTTAGGTCAAGTGCGCCATCGCCTTGAAAAAGGTAAAGAAAGATAAAACCAATTGCTACACCGTTGATCAGATAAGGGAAGAAAATTATCCCTTTGAAAAAATTCTTTGCTCGAAGTTCAAAACTGAGAATTGTTGCGAGGTAAAGAGCTAGGGCCAGTTGGATGAACGCTCCAGCTAGATAGTAAAGGCTTACGGCAAATACCTTAAGGATTTCGGGATCTGTGAAGATTCTGATGTAGTTGTCAAGACCCACCCAGTCTTTGGTTTTATCAAGCCCATCCCAGGATGTGAAGCTGTAGGACACCATGTTAGCCACAGGCAAGTACGTGAATGTAATTAGCAGCCCTACGGGGAAAACCAGGTAAAGCCAGGGGGCTATCCGGAACAGGAGTGTTCTCTTCAAAATTTCTCCACTTTGCTTGTGTTTTGAAACTGGCCCCGCAGGATCCCGAAGATTCTGCGGGGCCAGTTCA
>JBIKJD010000015.1:0-17595 GCA_044361205.1 Rhodoluna sp. | reverse complement strand
TCCGGAGTGAAACCAAGTTCGATGCTCACTGCGGCTGGCCAAGTTTTTATGCCCCAAAAGAATCTGACGCCGTGGAATTGCTAGAAGACCGCAGTCACGGGATGGTTCGAACCGAGGTTCGTTGTTCAAATTGCGGAGGTCACCTCGGCCACCTGTTCGACGATGCACCCCAAACCCCCACCGGTGATCGCTTCTGCATCAACTCGGTAAGCATCACTTTTAATGAGGCCCCATAACCTCTCTCAGAGTCACGGTTCGAAGTTTCCTGGAAGTGAACAGTTTTAGGATCTGCGGAAAAACATTCGTGGTGCAGTAACCGTTAGCGTGATCGATGACAATTCGTCCGTTGGCAATCCACTTGGTCGCCATTTTGAGGACCGTGGATGACTTGACTCCACTGCCAGAGGCGAATGAGCCATACCAAAGAATCGGCTTGGTGAAACCAATCGAGGCCGCCACTCGAATGACCCGAGAATTTATCTCACCGTAGGGTGGTCTGAAATATGGCTTAGAAGTGGTGCCGTACTTCGCCAGACAAAAGTTTTCGCATTTCATGAGTTCAGCTTTGATCTTCGCGTCGGAAAGAGTTGTGAGTTTGCGATGGGTAGCCGTGTGATTGGCGAGTTGAATCTGCCCACGATCCTGCAAAGCTTTGAGTCGTTTCGCGTACTTCGCCCAGCCAGGCGCACCCGAAAGAACAAAGAAAGTGATTTTTACAGTTGGGTTGCGTTCCAGCATGGTTACGTAGCGTCCGAGTGCGCTGGACGAAATTCCGTCATCGACAGTCCAGGCCACTCTCCTAGTACTGGATTTCGGTAGTGCGGAAATACAGCCTGCCGGCCAGGCAAAAGCCGCTTGACTCGCCAACATGAATACAGAAAAGGCTGCGGCAAAAAATGACTTGCGTGTTATGTTTTTTGCTCCCATGAGCCGACTATGGGACTCGAACCCACAACCCCCGCTTTACAAGAGCGGTGCGCTACCAATTGCGCCAAGTCGGCCAGTACGAATGACCTAGCTACTAATTTAGCGGTTATTCGCCTGTCACTGGAGCTACCGTCTGCAGCCACTGCAAGAACATTGCAGGGTTGGTGATGTCGCCCTGGTACTGCTGACCGTTCACGATAACCATTGGAGTTCCACCGAACTCTAGGTTGGTTCCCGGCACCTTACCTACGGAAAGATTTTTAGCGTTCGCCTTTGCCCAACCAGCCCAAGTGTTGTTGCTGATGCAGTCAATGGCCGATTTTTCGGTCACGCCAACCTGACTGGCTAGCTCACCAAGTTGTTCGTTGCTAGGGCCGGCTGTGCCACCGGCAGGTTGGTTCACAAAGAGCGCCTCATTGAACGAAATGAAGTTGTTTGGTGACTTTTCGGCAACACATGCCAATGCGCCGGCTGCCCTGCTCGAATACTGGTTCGCTGAAGCTGAATCCATGAAAGAAATTGGGTGAACTTCCACGGTGTACTTGCCGGAACTTACCAACTCGCGAATCTGAGCCATGTTTGCAAGCTCGAAGTCCTTGCAGTGGGAGCACTGCATGTCCTGATAAATTACGATGTTTGGAACGGCTGGGTCTGCCTGGCTGGTCGATGTAATCATCTTGAGGTCTGCGCCAACTCGGAATCCGTCGTTGAAGATTGCAGTCGCAGGGCCTTCGCCTAGCTCCTCGGCTTTGTCGATGGTTGAGCTTGCAACGAAGATGATCGCGCCAAGTAGTGCTGCGCTGACCGATACGATTCCCGTGATCGTCAGGATTCTTTTTCGACCCTCGTTTTTCTTCTGCGCTTCACGCATAGCTTTGGCTTTCGCTCTTGCTGCTTCACGCTGCTGGTCACGGGTTAGTCGTTCGTTGCTCATTCGGAGAGTCCTTACTTCATTACGAATTGGTGACAGGTAGAACTACCAGTCTAAAACATTGGTGCTTGAATGCCATAATGGTCATACCTTGAGATAACCGTTTCAGGGCTCTTTCACAAAGGATCGTCCGACACGTACCTGTCGGTTAAGGAGAAAAAATCATGGCAACAGTTTCATTCAGAAAAGCATCCCGCATTTATCCGGGAACCCCTCGCCCAGCCGTTGCTGAGCTAGATCTCGAAATCAAAGATGGTGAGTTCCTGGTTCTTGTTGGACCTTCCGGTTGCGGTAAGTCCACCAGCCTTCGTATGCTTGCGGGCCTCGAAGAAGTCAACGCGGGAAAAATCTTCATTGGCGACCGCGACGTTACCAACATTGAGCCAAAAGACCGCGACATCGCTATGGTGTTCCAGAACTACGCGCTATACCCACACATGACCGTCGCGGAAAACATGGGTTTCGCCCTAAAGATCGCTGGCGTTCCTAAAGAAGAACGCGCCGAGCGCGTTTTGGAGGCAGCTAAGCTGCTAGACCTCGAGCCTTACCTAGGTCGCAAGCCAAAGGCTCTTTCAGGTGGTCAGCGTCAGCGCGTTGCCATGGGTCGCGCAATCGTGCGTAAGCCTCAGGTGTTCCTAATGGATGAACCACTGTCAAACCTGGACGCCAAGCTCCGCGTTCAGACTCGCACCCAGATTGCATCGCTTCAGCGCCGACTCGGTGTGACCACGGTTTATGTAACGCACGACCAGGTCGAGGCGATGACCATGGGTGATCGCGTTGCAGTACTTAAGGATGGAATCCTTCAGCAGGTTGCAACCCCTCGTGAACTTTACGAGCGCCCTGCCAACGTTTTCGTTGCTGGCTTCATCGGTTCGCCAGCCATGAACCTACTCCAGTTGCCAGTTTCGGCAACCGGAGTGAAGTTTGGCGACGTTGAGCTCAAGGTAGAGAAAACTGTTCTAGGTAAGACCAAGAAAAAGAGCATCACCGTTGGGCTAAGACCAGAAGACGTAAAAATCTCCAAGCACGGACTACCGCTTGTGGTTGACGTTGTTGAAGAACTAGGCGCAGACGCCTTCATCTACGGCAAGGTAATGCTCGATGGAGCACAGGCTGATGTAACGGTTCGCGTTGAAGCAAACTCTGGCATCAAGTCGGGTCAAACGATTCACTTGGAAGCCGCTGGCCAGCCACACCTATTCGATGTGGAGTCAGGCGAGCGCCTCAACTAGTGAGTTCTTCTCTAGACATAACCACTGCCGCGGCAGATCCAGCTCTTCTGGATTTGCCGTGGCAGTTGGCTTTAGAGGATTGGCCTCTCGATCGAATTGCAGCTCTTCCAAAGGGTCTTTCCAGACATACCGTTCGATTCGCTCACCTGAGCGATCACGTAATTGCAATCAAAGAGACTCTGCCAGAGTTGGCGAAACGCGAATACGAAATGTTAAAGCGATTGATTGCTCTGGATGTTCCTTCGGTGGAACCATTTGCCATTATCAATAACCGCACGACCCAAGACGGCGAGCCGCTCCCTGCGGTTCTAATTACGCGCCACCTCAAATTTTCTCTCCCTTACCGAGCGATGTGGTCTCAGGGACTACGCCCAGATACAGCTTCTCGTTTAGTCGACGCTCTCGCAGTCTTACTGGTAAGGCTGCACATCGCAGGCTTCTTTTGGGGAGACGTTTCACTTTCGAACACCCTTTTTCGAAGGGACGCCGGGTCGTTTGCGGCGTATTTAGTTGATGCCGAAACCGGGCAACTTTATGAGGGTGGGCTTTCTAACGGGCAGCGAGAAAATGACCTGGAAATTGCTCGGGTCAATATCGCTGGCGAACTGCTAGACCTGATTGCCAGCGGCAATGCTGCCCCTGGGGTTAACGCAAATGAAATCTCAGATCGAATTATCACCAAGTACCGCAATTTGTGGCAAGAGCTAACCGCAGCCGAGGTCATCGGATCCTCTGAGAAGTGGAAGATCAGTCGTCGCGTTCAAAGATTGAACGACCTTGGCTTCGACATCGAAGAGATGACCATCAAGGCCGACGGCGAAGGCAGCACTATCAAAATTCAACCAAAGGTAGTGGACGCGGGTCACCACGGTCGACGCCTGTTGAGATTGACCGGCTTGGACGTCGAAGAAAACCAAGCCAGAAGGCTTCTCAATGACCTTGACGAATACCGAATGGCTCACTCTAACCGAAACATCGACGAAGAGGTTCTAGCCCACGAGTGGCTGAGTGTGGCGTTTGAGCCAATCATCACGGCAATTCCAAAGCACATGACTGGTCGTTTAGAACCCGCAGAAATCTATCACCAGGTTTTGGAACACCGTTGGTACATGGCCCAAAATGAGGGACGCGAAGTTTCCAACACTGAGGCCGTAAATTCTTACATCACGAATGTTTTGGCGCATCGCCGTGAAGAGGAAGCCTTGATTGCTCCAACCACCGGTTCAATAACTCTGCCAGATGCAATCCCCTCAGGAACCATCACCGTCCAAGACGAAGACGGTGATGTGGATTGGCGAGATTTGGTTTAGCTCTTTGAGCGAAGCTTGGAAACCTCGTATAAGGTAACGCTGGCTGCGATTCCAGCGTTCAAAGACTCCGTGACTCCCGTGATTGGAATGCTCACAATGGCGTCGCAGTTCTCGGTAACCAAGCGGCTGAGGCCCTTACCTTCAGAACCAACCACAATCAGCAGTGGCTCACGGCCGAGAGTGAACTTGTGAAGGTCCATGTCGCCGTCGCCGTCCAGCCCAACTACAAACAACCCTCGCTTTTTGTATTCCTTGATGGTGGCGGTCAGGTTCGCAGCAAGCGCAACCGGGATGCGAGCGGCGGCGCCAGCCGAAGTTTTCCAAGCGCTGGCGGTAACACCGGTAGAACGTCGCTGCGGCAGGATCACACCGTGACCGCCAAAGGCTGCCACCGAGCGAATGATTGCCCCTAGGTTGCGTGGGTCAGTGATGCCATCGAGTGCCACTAGTAAAGGCTTTTGGCCGCGAGCCACAATCTTGTCTAGAAGTTCAGCCGGGTGTTGGTACTGGTAGGCCGGAACGGAAAGTGCTATTCCCTGGTGCACTGCGTCGAAGCCGGTTAGGCGGTCGATCTCAGGCTTGGTGATTTCATTGATTGGTATCTGACGGGCATTGGCTAGCGTGATTGTTTCCTTCACGCGCTCGTCCATTTCAATTCGGTTCGAAATGTATAGGGCGGTGGCCGGCACCTTAGCGCGAAGTGCTTCGACAACTGAATTACGGCCAGAGAGTACTTCGCCAGCATCCGCAGCCTTTGCGACTCGCTTGGTGTTGGTTCTCGAGGCTCCGGCAACGCCAGCGGTGCGAGCGGTAGGAACTAAAAACTCACCCTTGCGAGTAGAACGTGACTCAGGCTTGTTGCCTTTGAATGCTTTGTGACCCTTGCGATCCTCGGCCTTAGGTGTTGGACCTTTGCCCTCTAAAGCTTTGCGGCGCTGGCCGCCTGAGCCGACAGTTGGACCCTTTTTGCCCTTTGCCGTGCCTGGGCGTTTTCCCTTGCTAGCCATTAGTTACTCCACATCCATACGGTCTTGCCAGCCTGATCTTCAATCGTGACACCAAGGCTGGTGAGTTCTGCACGTACCAAGTCGGCTAGCGCATAGTCTTTGTCTGCTCTTGCCTGATTACGTTTTGCAATCAGGTTTTCGATTTCAAGAACCGTTTCGGCAGTGGCAACTTTTTCGTTACCCCCCAAATCTATCCCGAGTACCTCGCTCATGCGAATGACTTCGGCAAGAGCCTTGGTTGTTTCTTTGGCATCGGCAGCGTCAAGTGCGCTGTTTCCGTTGCGAACCGTGTCGTGCAGAACCGCTAGCGCGGCCGGTACATTGAAATCCGAATCCATAGCATCGCTGAAGCTCTTCGGCAGTTCTGCGTCCTCTACTGTTGCCGACAACTCACGAGCCCGTCGAACAAAGTTTTCGATTCTTCCGAGTGCAGAAACTGCCTCGGCGAGAGAGGTTGGCGAGTAGTCAAGGCTTGACCGATATTGAGCCGAAGCCAGCCAATACCTAACCGCTGCCGGGTTCCCGAGTGATAACAATTCATCTACGCTAACGCCATTGCCCAGAGACTTGCTCATTTTTTGACCAGACACCGTAACTAAACCGTTGTGCATCCAGTACTTAGCAAAATCGTAGCCAGCCGCCCTGGACTGTGCCAGCTCGTTCTCGTGGTGAGGGAATCTGAGGTCTAGACCTCCGCCGTGAATGTCGAAACTTTCGCCTAATTCGCTTAGCGTCATGGCCGAGCATTCGATGTGCCACCCAGGTCGTCCTCTGCCCCATGGTGAATCCCAGGCAGCGGAGTCTGGCTCCCCGGACTTGTGCTCTTTCCAAAGCGCAAAATCGTGGGCTGCGCGTCTACCGCCTCCGATGGCTTCGCCCTCCATGTTTTCCAACTTTTGATTAGTGAGCTCACCATAGGCTGCAAAACTTGCGGTGTCAAAAAACACGTTTGCTGTTCCAGGCGCTTGATAGGCGTGACCTTGACTAATCAGGCGCTGAATGAATTCGATCATCTGCGGAATGTGTTCGGTGGCGCGAGGTGCCGAATCGGCTGTCGCGCCAAGGCTTTCATAGACCTCGTTAAACCCTTTTTCAACCTCAACCGCTAATTCTCGCCAGTCGCGGCCCAGCTGTTTTGCGTTCACCAGAATCTTGTCGTCGATGTCGGTTACATTTCTAACAAGTCGAACGTTGTAACCATGTCCGAGCCTCAGCCAATTGGCAACGATGTCAAACGCGACCGCACTTCGTAGGTGTCCGACATGCGGCGCCGACTGAACCGTTGGTCCACAGACATAAAGCTCAACCTGCTCTGGATTATTTGGAACGAAATCAACGAGGGTTTGCCTGCGAGAATCGAAAAGCTTCATCTACTTATCTTTTCTCTGGATCAAAGCACTGGCAACGACCGCCACGCCCTCGGTATTGCCCAGGAAACCAAGGCCGTCGGTAGTGGTCGCGCTTAAGGTCACCGGAGCATGAAGTATTTGGGTAAGTTTTTGCTCTACCACTTCACGCATCGGAGCAACCTTGGGGCGGTTGCCAATAATTTGTGCGGAAACGTTGATGATGGCAAAACCAGCGGCTTCTAGTTTGTGCAGGGCACCCTCTAAGAACACCTGCCCGTTTGCGCCTGAAAACTCTGGGCGGTCAACACCGAAGTTGGAGCCGATGTCGCCCAGCCCGGCGGCCGACAAAAGCGCATCCACAATTGCGTGACACAGAGCATCCCCATCGGAATGACCATCTAGCCCGCGTTCGCCATCCCAGTGAACCGTTCCAAGATAGAGGGGTTTGGTTACGTCGTCAGAGAATCGATGAGTGTCGGTTCCAATCCCGGTTCGCTGCTCGCCGCCGATCAAGTGGTTGGCAAAGATTAGATCGTCCTGGGTCGTGACTTTGTTGGCCATGCGGTCTCCGGCTACCGAAAGCACGCTGTGCCCGAAAGATTGAACCAGAGAGGCGTCGTCCGTGTGTTCTTCGGTCGCCTTGGCATAAGCGCTGCGAAGAAGCTCGGCCGGAAAACCCTGCGGCGTCTGAGCTGCCCGCAATGAAGAGCGATCCAAGGTTTCCAGAACAGTTTGACCTTCGGTCCGCTTGATGGTGTCGTGAACGGGAACCACTGGCACAACACCGAATCCACTGGCTTCAACTTCTGCGGAGACCCGATCAAAAACTTCAGTTGGAGTGAATGCCCTGGCAGAGTCGTGAACCAAAATTATTGAGACCTGAGGCAGGGTTTCAGCCAACGCGATTGACACCGACTGCTGACGTGTTTCCCCACCCTCCACCACGGTGAGTTTGATGTTTTCTGGCACGTGTGGGGTTGCGAGCCGCAGAAACTCCTCAACATAGCCAGGCGTTGCGGTGATCACGATTTGGGTTAGGTTCTTGGCACCTACGGCTCTAGCGAGAGCGTGCTCGAGTAGAGTCAGCCCAGCCACCCGAACCAGTGCTTTTGGCAAGCCGGCACCGAGCCGCTCGCCCTTGCCGGCGGCCACCAAAATAACCGCAACGGACATAATTACCTCTGAACTAGGAAGCTAGAACTTCGTCTAGTTTGACTCCGGCTTTTTCTTCGTCAAGCTTTAGAGCCAGCGCCAGTTCGGAAATCAGAATCTGGCGGGCCTTGGCCAACATGCGTTTTTCTCCGGCGGAAAGAACTTTGTCTTGGTCGCGGCGCCATAGGTCACGAACCACTTCTGAAACTTTTAGAACATCTCCAGAGGCTAGCTTTTCCAAGTTTGCCTTGTAACGGCGTGACCAGTTAGTTGGCTCTTCGATGAATTCGGCACGAAGAACGCCATAGACCTCTTGAACACCTTTTTTATCGATGACGTCGCGAACGCCAACCGATTCAACATTTTCGGCTGGTACCTGAATAGTTAGTTTGTTCTTCTCGGTTGCCAGATTATCTGAAGCGTCTTCGGCAGCCTTTTGAATAATTTCGAGGGTTAGGTAAAGTTTCTTTTCACCGCGAATCAGTTTGTCGGCTACTTCAATGATCTTCGCTGCTCCGTGATGGGGATAAACAACGGTTTCGCCAACAACAAACTTCATGTGACTAAATCCCTTCGTAAACACCTAATTTACCACGCTTTAGCGCGTAAATAAAGGGTTAGACTAATACCGCTAAAAGCAAACCCCCGGAGGAAATTGTGGTTGTTCGTAAATTTGTCGCCGCCCTTGCTGTTTCTACAGCTCTTATTCTTGGAACTTCGGGTTGCAGCCTCACGAACAACATTGCAACCCAGCAGCCTTACGCTCCTAGCGACGGCACTGAAGCCATGGTCGACGATGTCAAGGCACTCAACATTATTTACCTGACCGAAGCGACCAAGGATTCGACTGAGGTTGAAATCGGTGGCCTGATCGGAAGCTTTGTGAACACTAGCGACATACCTGTTCAGGTCTTTCTTCAGTTTGAAGCCGACGGTTCACCAGCACCAGATGTGATTACTTCTCAAACTCGCGACTGGGTGAGTGACTTCATCGCACCGGGTAAAAAGTACGACCTTGGATATAACGGCAACGCTTCTCTAGCAGCGCTTTTACTTAACTCCGGAACAGTCACCAAGCCGGGCGATGTAGTAAAAGTTTGGTTTTCGGTCAACAACGGAACCGCAGTTGAACTGAGGGTTCCCGCTTTAGATGGTTCGCTTGAGCAGTACGCTCCGCTAATCGAGCAACTTACCGTTACCCCTGAGCCAGTTCAGGAATAGCTCAAGCTTCGAACTTATAGCCGAGCCCTCGAACGGTAATCAGGTGCTCGGGCCTTGCCGGGTCAGCCTCGATCTTCGATCGCAGTCTCTTCACGTGAACGTCCAGCGTCTTGGTATCTCCGAAATAGTCATGACCCCAGACTCGGTCGATAATCTGACCACGAGTCAGCACGCGGTTCACATTTTCCAAAAGTAGTTCAAGAAGTTCAAACTCTTTTAGTGGCAATGCCACCTTCTGACCGTTGACAAAAACCTGATGACGGTCGACATCCATAACCACCGGTCCCGCGGCCAATTGCTCCTCCGAAACATCTTGCGGGATTGACCGATCAGATACCTTCCGGCTCAAAACCTTGTTTATGCGAGCCAATAACTTCGACGACGACGCCAACTTCGTGACGTAGTCATCGGCACCGATTTCCAGACCCACGACCTCGTCGGTTTCAGAGTCTTTGGCCGTAAGCATGATGATTGGAACATCTGAGGTTTGGCGAATCACCTTACAAACTTCGTTTCCACTCAGGCCTGGAAGCATGAGATCAAGCAAAATCAGGTCTGGGTTCGAGTCGGCAAAACGTTCTAGGGCTTGGTGTCCATCCTCCGCAAAAACAACCTCGTGCCCTTCTCGGGGTAACAGGCTTCCAAGACTAAGGCGGAAAGATTCCTCATCTTCGACTACGAGGATTTTAGCCATCGGCGGGCTCCTGTCTAGTTTGCTTAGTTACTTTCTTAGCAACCGTAGGTAGACGCAAGGTAAACGTTGAACCAACTCCTGGTTTAGAAAAAAGTTGGACGTCACCCATGTGGCTCAATGCAGCGTGTTTCACGATACTCAATCCAAGTCCGGTTCCTCCGGTTTCGCGTGATCGCGACTGGTCAACGCGGTAAAAACGTTCAAAAACGCGCGCCTGCTCCGACTGAGGTATGCCGATTCCGCCATCTTTAACGATGATCTTGGCGATGTCTTGTTCCAACTCAATTGCAACAGCAACAGCAGAACCTGGGTTGGAATAGATGATTGCGTTCTCGATTAGATTTTTCACGGCAGCGATGAGCATTTCGGAGTCTCCGTAAATCTCGACGCTGCCTTCCGGGGCGTGATAATCGATAGTGACGCCGTGTTTCTCCAAACGCCAACTGTTTCGATCGATGGCATCACTAACTACGTCAACGAGATTTACCACCTCTGTGTTGCTAATGGTTGCGGCCGTTTGAATGCGGGAAAGTTGAATCACGTCTTTGACCAGGGCGCTCAGGCGTTTCGCTTCTTTACCGATGTTCTTAGCCATTTTGGCAACAGTCTCCGGCTGATCCAGACTATTTTGAAGAGCCTCAGCCAGCAGCCCAATCGCGCCAATCGGAGTTTTTAACTCGTGAGAAATGTTGGCCATAAAATCTTTGCGCATCGAATCGAGGCGGTGACTTTCGGTGCGATCATCGACTATGAGCAAGACAACCCCGTCACCAATTGCTTTCGCTCTAGCTGTGACGTGCAAAGGATTGCCATGAATTGCGGCGGCAAGGTCAAGTTCGATTGAAATCACCTCGCTGGTTCCACGAGCTAGATTCACCAAATCCACAAGTTCCTGATGGGCAAGTTTTCGCCCGTCCAGAAGTGCAGCCGCTAGGACGCTGCCGGTAACACTCACTGTGAGGTTAGAGGCATTGATGATCATTCCGGTTGGGGTAAGCAGTTCGAGCAACTCTGTCGCCCGCTTGGGAAGCGAATTAGCCTCAGCTAACTTTCGCTTTTCTACTCGCCATAGGCCGAGTGCCACAAGTCCGGTAACCAAGACTCCACCTAGGAGTCCTAGAGAAAGCGGAAGGAAGTAGTCGGGCATAGCCATAACACTAGGTTAGTCAAAGTTGACGTTGGAGATATTTCTTGAGGGGTTTGCTTTTATTTAACGCTGCGTTTACCAAATGGCGAGTAAGTTTTTAGATATGCGCGAAGTATTTCAGAGTGAACTCAAAGAAGTTCAGACCCGTCTAGTTGAGATTGCCACCGATGCAACTCGAATCATGGAGGACGCCTCGGCCGCCTTCGTGAACTCCGATGTAGCCAAAGCCGACCAGGCGATTGCCAACTCGGACGCAATTCACGAGAAAGCCTTAGCTCTAGATGAACTTGTAATTCGTATTCTGGCGAGACAGTCGCCGGTTTCCCGCGACCTACGCATCCTAGTTTCAGCGCTACGCATAAGTGCTTCGCTTGAGCGCATGGGTGCACTCGCCGGTCACATCGCTCAGATTGCACGCTTCCGTTTCCCAGGATCGGCAATCCCAGCAGCGCTTCTGCCTACCTTTCAAGAGATGGGCAAGCTCGACCTTGAACTCGGCAAGAAGGTTATCAAACTGCTTGAGAACACCGACGTGGATCTAGCAAAGCAGATTCAGGCCGAGGACGAGCGCGTGGATGAACTGCACCGTCAAGTCTTCGATGTCGTACTTTCCGACAGTTGGAAAGAAAACGCCATGTTCACCGTGGACGTTACCCTGGCCAGCCGTTACCACGAGCGCTTCGCCGACCACGTGGTCGACATTTCGTCAAAGGTTAGCTACCTAACCACCGGCGCTTGGAACGAAGCGGAATAACCTACTTCTTGTTTCCCTGAGCCGCTACCGCAGCCGCACCGGCTGCCGCCGCCTCTGGATCGAGATACTCGCCGCCCGCTACGAGCGGCTTTAGGTTTGAGTCCAACTTGTAAACCAACGGAATTCCGGTTGGAATGTTCAACTCGGCAATTTCGTCGTCGGAAAGTCCGTCTAGGTGCTTGACCAATGCGCGAAGCGAATTTCCGTGAGCGGTCACCAAAACAGTCTTGCCAGCTTTTAGGTCTTCGCTAATCTCATCCTTCCAAAGTGGCATCATGCGAATCAGGACGTCTTTGAGGCACTCGGTCTTTGGAATGTTCTCGCCGAGTTCCGCGTAACGCTCGTCGTTGGCCTGCGAGTACTGGTCGTTGTCGTCAATCGGCGGTGGTGGCACATCGAACGATCGGCGCCAGGTCTGGAACATCTCTGGACCGTACTCCGCAAGAGTCTGTGCCTTGTCTTTCCCCTGCAGGGCCCCGTAGTGGCGTTCGTTCAGACGCCAGTCGCGCTTGACATCAATCCAAACTCGCTCCGCCGCGTTCAGTGCGATGTGGGCGGTGTTGATTGCTCGCTTGAGTTTGCTTGTGTATAGAAGTTCTGGCTTCAAACCTGACTCTGCTAGTAGCTCGCCAGCACGCTTTGCTTCGGCACGTCCTTGGTCACTGAGCTCCACGTCGACCCAACCGGTGAAGAGGTTTGCTTGGTTCCAGACGCTGTTTCCGTGGCGCAACAAAATTAGAGTGTATTCGTTTGACATGACCACAAGTTTAGTCTTGATGGGTGGCTAAGAGAATTGGAACCGTGACCCGCGGAACGACCAACCCGAACCGATTGCGGCGTGTTGATCGATTCATCGCCACGCTTCCCATTTTGAAGAAAGCGAATCCCGTCGTAGTCGATTTGGGTTACGGCGCATCTCCAATCACCGCGGTCGAACTCAGAGACCGCTTGATGAAGGTTAACCGAACCGTTCATGTGGTTGGAGTGGAAATTGAAAAGGACCGTGTTGCTCGAGGGTTAGAAATTGCAGAGCCCGGACTTGATTTCATGCTCGGGGGATTTGAGATTCCACTCCCTCAGGGCATTGAAAAAGCTGACGTTATTCGAGCATTCAATGTGCTTCGACAGTATGACGAAAAAGATGTGCCGGCTGCTTGGAACCTGATGGTTTCTAGACTCCACGACGACGGAGTGCTGGTTGAGGGAACTTGCAATGAAATTGGTCGAGTAAGCAGTTGGATCACACTTACCAAAGAAGGTCCGCGGTTGTTCAGCATCTCCCTTCACCTCGGCAGCCTGGAACAGCCGAGCATTGTTGCCGAACGCCTGCCAAAAGCACTCATCCACCACAATGTGACCGGGCGTCCGATTCACGAATACCTGAAAGCGCTCGACCAGGCTTGGGCGAGCCATGCACCATTTGGAACGTTTGGTTCAGTTCAGCGTTGGCTGGCTGTTTGTGAAACTCTGACGGCTGCGGGATGGCCAATCGTGGTGAATCGCAAGCGCTGGCGGCTAGGCGAACTCACCGTAGCTTGGGGTGCGGTGAAGCCGAACTAAACGGCTGGTAATTCGTCGCGGGCGTCGTCCTCTGACATGCCGGTTGCGCAGAGCAGGTCGACCAACAGCGGGCGAAGCAAAAGTAACACTGAGGCCTCCCTGAGCTGATCGGCGATTCCAAATTTCTTGGGGTCGAGCTGACGGACGATTTCTAGGTAACCGGATCTCGCCTCATAAAGGAACTCTTCGTTTTCGGTGGCCTGAGCAAGATCTTTAGTGGCCATAAAAATCTGATCTAGCAGATCTGCTAGGTAAGGGCGCTTTACTCCGTCGCGAATGAGGAAGTCGACTCGGCGAACTACCACGCGAAGATTTCGGGTAGCTAAATCCATTCCTCGCATCAGTCGCAACTGAGCGTCCAGGTCGTAACGCTGCTTCTGGAGAAATGGAGATAGCCGGGCAATCGAGACTGCGCTGTCTAGGGAAAGCCTCCAGTTGTCGACCAGTGGCTGGGTCTTTCGAACCTTCCGCAGCGTTTCATCCGCCTTGGCTACATCGACGTCGCGCAGAGCAATTCGAAGTGAATCTAGCGAATCTAGGAAAACCGTGAATAGAGCCGATGCATCTTTTTTGGCTAACCACTTTGGGTTTCTAGGAATTAGAACTGTCACCACAAGGGCTGTGGCTGCGGCGACTAGACCATCGATCGGCCTAGTCCAAACACCCTCCTCGGGTGCAGGCAAGAGTTGGATGAACATTGCCTGTATGCCTACCGTGAGGGCAAAACTCGAACTGCCAGTCAGGAACCTGGCGCCGAGCAGAGTCAGAACTAGGGTTACGGCAATCTGCCATAGCCCCTGCCCGAACCATTGTAAAAGTAGTTCGCTTGCAACCAACCCAACCACAATGCCGAGGGCAGACTCGAATACGCGGATCGGTCTAGCGTCCCGGGTGAAACCCAAACTGGTTAGCGTAACCGTTACCGCCAGAATCGGGTTTTGATGACCTAGCAGGTAGTGGGCAATCGAATAGGAAACCAAAGCGGCAACTGTAATTTGGGTAACCGGCTGGATTGACTCAAAGACTCTCGCTAGCGCAGACCTGAAGGTCCAGTGGATTTTCACCGTCGGCCGCCCATGAGGTTTTTGCGAGGAATAGTCACCGTCTTGCCAGCCGTCGTGGGCACGATCACCTGCTGGGCTGCGGTTATATGTTCGGCCACTTCCAAGGTTGCGTCCTCGGGAACAGTTCGCTTAATTACCGCGAGCGCTACTGCCCCGGCTTCATAGTGCGTTCCCGCGGAGGTGATTCGGCCAACCTCTTGTTCACCATTGAAAACTTTCGCGTTCAATTCTGGCAGCAGGTGCCCGGAGCCATCTAGGTGCAGGAGAACTAGACGACGCGGTGGGTGCCCTAGGTTGTGCACCTTGGCAACGGCTTCTTGGCCGCGGTAGCAACCCTTGGTCAGGTGCACGCCAGTTGCCAACCAGTCCAATTCGTGTGGCAAGGTTTTCTCGTCAACCTCCGCTAAAGCAGGTCGATGAGCCATGATTCGAAGGGCCTCCAAAGCCACGGTTCCGGCAAGGGGCAGCGGGCTGGTTTCGGCAATCGACTCAACGTAGTTCCAGTCCTCGCCAAGGTTGGTCGCGTAGCGATGACCGCCAGGAGAAACTCCGGGCCAAGGGTCGACCCAGGTTACGCTGGCGTTTTCTAGGGCCTGTCCAAAGCTTGCAAATACTTGTAATTCTTCTCTGGCGGCAATTTGAACCTTGGTTCTCAGTTTCATCCGAGTCAGGTGCTCAAGAACCAGGTTGAATCTTTCGGGATCAACAATCAGGTATGCAACGCCGTCTTGGTCGACGATGTGCAAAATGGCTTCGATGTGTCCCTGTGGATCTAGAAGCAGAGCCTCTTGAGACTGGCCCTCTTTTAGATTCACGATGTTTTGGCTCAGCAGTGCGTGGAGCCAAACCAGACGGTCGTCACCGGTCACGGTGATCACTTTGGAGTCAAGTGCTACGGCAGCCTTGCCGCTCAGCAACTCGCGCTGCTCTACCAGCGGATTCGAGTAGGAGCCTACGGCCACCTAGCTGACCTTCTCTAGGCGGGCGGACGCGTGGGACTTTAGGTCTTGATTGGGTAAAGCAATGTCCCAAGCCCAAAGTAGAGCACCCTCAACCAAACCGTAAATCCTGGTGGAGTGCCGATAGGTTTTCGCACCTTCAAAGGCAACCCCATGAGCAGAAGCCAATTCAATGCGTGCCTGTTTCACCCAACCGTTGTAAAGCTCGGCTACCCCGCCAGGGTGAATTGTAGAAACCTCAAGTTCGAATGCACCCTTGTCGGTTCGATAAGGCTCCAAAGACTCGTGAGTATCAAAGGGCGATGTGCCTACCCCGGGGAGAAGCCCTGGTCCGTAGTCGAAGTCGCCACGGGTGCGCTTGATTCGCCAGTAACCTAGTTCACTGGGTAGCGCTGTTCCAGCTTCATCGGTGAGTTTCGCGGAAGAAATGTAGGTTAGAACTCCGCCGTCGTGCGCAAATTCGATTTGCTGAGCGAATTCGTGCTCAACTCCGTCGAGGGAAATCACTCCGGTTCCCGACCATTTGCCAACCAAGAAAGCCAACGGGGTTAGCTCAATTGGCAACCCTTCAGGGAGAACGAACAACTACTGCTGGCCCTTGAAAAGCTTGTATAGAACCAGTGCCGAAACTCCAACAATGGCCAAAGAAGCCAAAATTAACAGACCGGTAAAGAACACCTCAAATGAAAAAGTCATATTTTGATTTTACCTTTCGTTTCTAGGTGAGCAGCAGATAGATCGAAGCGATTGAAAGCATCAGAAAAGAACCCCCGGCAACGTAAACAGACTTACGAACGAAACCGTCAGCTTCTTCCTTGAACAGATGAATCAGGGAGACCGTGGCGATTGAGCCAGCCAAAATAGCTCCAGCCCAAACTAAAGCCATCTCTGGATCGAAAACCGTGATGAGCACAGTGGCAACGGCCACAACCACCCAAATTGTGATTATTTCAATCCAGCCCTGCTTCATACCTTAAACTTACCCTTACAAGCGTTCGGGAGAGAGATGGCTGGTCTTCTAGTTCTAACGGCAATGCCGGAGTCTGAAGTTCTGCCCGCCCTGAGTCTGCTAGCCCACAAGGTTCGCTACATCGCAGCGGAACCTGCCAGCTTGGTAAATGCCCCTTCCGCCGATTTGATTTTGTTGGATGCGCGACAAGACCTCAACAACATGAAGGCTTTGGCAAAAATCCTCCACACCACCGGTCTCAGCGTTCCGCTGATTCTAATTCTCACCGAAGGCGGCTTGGCCGCAGTAAACGAAGAGTGGGGTGCTACCGACGTGATCCTGGTAACCGCAGGCCCGGCCGAAATCGATGCCCGAATCCGGCTGGCGGTTTCCAGGAATAAGCCAAAGGCTGATGCAGCCCTCGTTCAGAGCTCCGGAATCGTAATCGATGAGGTTACCTATTCGGCAAAGATTCAAGGTGTCCCGATGGACCTGACTTTCAAAGAATTCGAACTTTTGAAATTTCTAACGCAACACCCCGGACGAGTTTTCTCTCGCGAACAACTGCTTAGCGAAGTTTGGGGCTACGACTATTTTGGTGGCACGAGAACTGTGGACGTTCACATTCGAAGACTCCGTTTCAAGTTGGGCGAACTCGAAGCGCTGATTGGAACCGTGCGAAACCGCGGCTACGCGTTCAACCCCGCCAAAGATGAAAACGAACTGGAACCCAGCAGTTACTAACTGTTTTCCAAATGGTCACTATCGGGTGGCAAGATTGTAGTTATGTCTGAAGAAACGATGGCCATCACGCTGCCTGATAGCGGCGACCTGCCTAGTGATCGTTTCCTCGACCGTGAACTCAGTTGGTTGGCTTTCAACCAGCGTGTTCTGGAACTTGCCGAAGACGACACCATTCCACTTTTGGAACGTGTGAACTTTGCCGCAATCTTCGGTTCTAATCTCGACGAATTCTTCATGGTTCGCGTGGCCGGTCTAAAGCGCCGAATCGCCACTGGCCTAGCGGTTCGTTCGGCATCGGGTATGGAGCCGGAAGCCGTCCTAGTTGCTATCAGTAAAGAAGTTCGCCGACTCCAACTTCGCCACGCCAATCTTTTCAAAAACGACCTAGAACCGGCTTTAGCAAAAAACGGGATTGGGCTGGTGACCTGGGCTGATCTTTCTGATGAACAGAGAGTCGCGCTCAAACAGTATTTTGACTCCCAGATTTTTCCCGTGCTAACTCCGCTGGCAGTGGACCCTGCTCATCCGTTCCCATACATTTCCGGCCTTTCACTCAACCTGGCGGTGGTGCTTCGTGAACCAGGCACCCAGG
>JBIKJD010000099.1:0-4067 GCA_044361205.1 Rhodoluna sp. | reverse complement strand
GAGTAAAGGTTCCCCCGCTGCTTCCGCGTTTTGTGAAAGTACCTGGCACCACCAACAACGACGCCAAGTTCCTACCGCTAGAAGTTGTGATTGGGCAATTCCTTGCAAAGCTCTTCGCGGGGATGGAAGTTCTTCAACACCACACTTTCCGACTCACTCGCAACGAAGACCTAGAAGTCGACGAAGACGAGGGCGAGAACCTTCTGGTTGCGCTCGAAAAGGAACTTCTTCGTCGAAAGTTCGGGCCGCCGGTTCGCCTTGAAGTTGCCGACGACATCAACCCCCAGATTTTGGATCTCCTGGTTCGCGAGCTAGAAGTTGACAAAGACGACGTGTATCAGTTGCCAGCGCCACTTGACCTTACGGGACTTTCCGAGTTCGCAGGTCTGAAGCGACCGGAGCTGCACTTCCCCGCCCATAGCGTTGTAACGAACCGCTACCTTCGTAACACTGACGAAGAGAAGGTCAGTTTCTTCCGAGCAATGCGCGATCGCGAAATACTGCTGCACCACCCATACGAGTCCTTTTCGACCAGCGTCCAGGAGTTTTTGGCTCAGGCCGCGGCCGACCCAAAAGTCTTGGCAATCAAGCAAACCCTTTACAGAACCTCTGGGGATTCGCCGATTGTTGACTCGCTGATCGATGCGGCCGAAGCCGGTAAGCAGGTTTTGGCTCTAGTTGAGATCAAGGCACGCTTCGACGAGCAGAACAACATCACCTGGGCGCGCAAGCTTGAACAGGCCGGCGTGCACGTGGTTTACGGAATCGTCGGGCTCAAGACCCACTGCAAGCTCTCTCTGGTGATTCGCCAAGAAGGCGACACCCTGCGCCGCTACTGCCACATCGGCACCGGAAACTACAACCCAAAGACTGCCCGATTCTACGAAGACTACGGCCTGCTAACCTCTCGTGAGCAGGTTGGCGAAGATCTGACCAGGCTGTTCAACCAACTCTCTGGGTACGCTCCAGACTCCAGTTTCAAAGCCCTCCTAGTTTCACCAAACGGGGTTCGAGAGGGCCTGACGGAGCGAATCGAACGAGAGATTGAACTCCACGAACAGGGCAAGCCTGCGCGCATTCAGATCAAGGTCAACTCTCTCGTTGACGAGCAAATAATCGACTCTCTTTACAAGGCAAGCCAAGCGGGTGTTCCGGTTGACATTCTGGTTCGAGGAATGTGCGCGGTAAAACCAGGCGTCCCCGGTCTAAGTGAAAACATTCGCGTTCGCTCGATCCTTGGCCGCTACCTAGAGCACTCACGAGTTTTCGTCTTTGCCAATGGCGGCGATCCCGATGTCTTTATCGGCTCTGCCGACATGATGCACCGAAACCTGGACCGACGGGTCGAAGCGTTGGTGAAGTTGGTTCAACCTGACCACATCGAGGAACTTCTAGACCTCTTCACCAGCGCCATGGGCGAAACCGTTGCCAGCTGGCACCTAAACCAGGACGGCTCATGGACCAGACACCAGTTCGATAAGACTGGTGGGAAACTCATTGATCTGCAAGATCATCTGATGAACTTTGTTGCAGGCCGTAAGGTTTCTACAAGGTAATGACCGTTTACGCAGCTGGCGCACTTCTTTGGCGCATCGAAGATTCCGTTTTGTTGGTGGCCATCGTTCACCGTGGTCGTTACGACGACTGGAGTTGGCCAAAGGGCAAGGTGGACCCAGGTGAGGCATTGCCGCAAACCGCGGTTCGTGAGATCAGAGAAGAAACTGGACTAAAGGTGAAACTTGGGGTCCCGCTGGGTATCCAGAAGTACCGACTTCCCAATAAGAATAAAAAAGAGGTTCACTACTGGGCTGCCAAGGTAACTGACAAGGCTCTGGCGGAATCTAGGTTTGTTCCCAATGAAGAGGTCAGTGCAGTACATTGGGTACCCGCAGACAGTGCCAAGGAAAAACTGAGCTACAGCCACGACTTCGAGCAACTAGAACGCCTTGTGGAACTGTACGAAAAGAATCTTCTAGACACTAAGCCTTTGATCATCCTTCGCCATGGAAAGGCCAGGTCGCGAAGCACCTGGAAAGACGGTGAGGCCAGCCGCCCACTGCTCTCAGACGGCAACGGCCAGGCGGAAGCACTCCCTAAGTTACTCAAGGCTTACGGTGCCAAATTAGTTTTCTCGAGTCCCTGGACCAGATGCCTGAGTACCATTGCGCCTTACGCCCAGAGCACTCGTGTGAAGGTCAAAACCAGCCCAGAGTTCACCGAAGCGGCCAACGAAAAGAAACCACAGCAAACTAAAATTCTTTTGGCCAACCTGGTGAACCTTGGGAAATCTTTGGTCATCTGCACCCACCGACCAGTTTTGCCAAGCCTGATTGAAGAGTTAGAGCCAAGAGCCAGCAAAAACCTGCAGGCAAAACTACAACTGATAGCACTTCTAAAGCCAGGCAGTTTTGGGGTCGTTCACCTCAGCGTGAACAGCGACCCAATTCTTCGAAAAGTTGTTGAAGTTGAACTTCACTCGCCAGTCATCGGAAAAAAGAAATGAACAAGTCGCGATCGGCAAGCCTCGCCCTGATTACCGTGGCACTAGCCTGGGGTGCCGGTTTCGTTCTCATGGAACCAGCCATTGAAAAGCATCCCACCTTCAACTTTTTAGGGTTTCGATTCACGATCGCCGTCCTGGTAATGGTTTTGATCCGCCCTTCAGTTCTGAGCAAACTAAACAAGACTCTTCTAATCCAAGGCGGATTACTGGGATTGGCGCTCGGTGGAGGTTATGTAACCCAAACCCTCGGACTGCTCTACTCAACAGCGGCGATCACCGGATTTTTCACGGGGCTCTACGTGGCGCTCACCCCGCTGCTCGCCTGGGTTTTCCTTCGCCACAGGATTAGCCGAAAGGCGTTGGTTGGAGTTGTGATTGCCACTATCGGTCTAGGAATACTATCGGCCGGATCGGTTAGTTTCGGTTGGGGTGAAATAGCGCTGCTGGCCTGTGCCGTCCTATTCGCACTGCACATCATTGGTCTCGGACTTTGGAGTCAGAAGCATGACGCTTACGCTCTCACCGTGGTTCAACTAGCCACCTGCGCACTTCTAAGCTGGGCGGGAGCTCTAACCTGGGATGGGGGCATTCAACTACCACCGGATGGTGAAGTCTGGGTTGCGATTCTGTTCACAGCTGTGTTTGCTACCGCAGTAGCCTTCTTAGTTCAGACCTGGGCTCAAGGATTTTTGGAGCCTTCCCGCGTGGCCATCATTTTGACCAGCGAGATAGTGTTCGCAGCCCTGATTGCCTACGGAATCGGCCAAGAAGAACCTACCCTTTTCTCCGTCCTCGGTGGTAGCGTGATGCTCATGGCGATGTTAATTGTGGAATGGCCCAGCAAAGAAAAAGAGTTCGTTCCTCTAGAACCGATGGCTCACTGATGGCAATCTTGGCAATTGACGCCGGCACCACCGGCGTAACCGTCTTGGTGGTTGAAGCCACCGGCGAGATTACTGCACGCGGCTACTCCGAGTTTGAACAGCATTTCCCAAACCCTGGCTGGGTTGAGCACGAACCCGAGCAAATCTGGCAGGCAACCCTTGCGGCAGGCAAACTGGCCCTAGAAAACGCTCCAAACATCGAAGCCATTGGAATTACAAACCAGCGTGAAACCGTGGTGCTCTGGGATCGCGAAACGCTCACCTCACCCAGGCGTGCCATCGTTTGGCAAGACCGGCGCACTTCAGCAATCGTGGATACCCTAAAGGCGAGCGGAGTCGAAGAGACGATCCGCGAGAAAACCGGTCTTGGATTAGACCCTTATTTCTCCTCAACAAAATTGGTTTGGATTCAACAAAATGAGCCGAAGATTTGGGATGGGGTAGCCGCCGGCAGGTACGCGGTTGGAACCGTTGACAGCTACCTGGTGGCCAGGCTGACCGATGGGGCCAGCCACATCACCGACGCAAGCAACGCGTCACGGACCCAGCTCTGCAACATTCACAACGCCAGCTGGGATTTAGAACTGCTTGAGTTATTCGGTGTACCGATTGAAGCCCTTCCAACTATCGTTCCAAACTCTGGCCCCTTGGCTGAGTGCGATCCCAAAAGCTTTCTAGGG
>JBIKJD010000008.1:0-21798 GCA_044361205.1 Rhodoluna sp. | reverse complement strand
ACGAGTACTCTCCCGAGAGTTACACCGGCACGGAGCTGGAATATGCTGTTGAGGTCTGCAACGCTGTCGTCGAGATTATCAGCCCAACCCCTGATCACAAGATGATTCTCAACCTTCCGGCCACGGTCGAAATGTCAACGCCAAACGTTTACGCCGATTCAATCGAGTGGATGAGTCGCAACATTACTAAACGCGATAGCGTTCTAATTTCGCTGCACCCTCACAATGACCGAGGAACCGCAGTTGCGGCTGCCGAACTCGGCTATCTTGCCGGGGCTGATCGCATCGAGGGCTGTTTGTTTGGAAACGGCGAGCGCACCGGCAATGTTGATCTGGTCACTCTCGGCCTAAACCTGTTCAGCCAGGGTATTGATCCGCACATCGATTTCTCAAACCTCGACGAGATTAAACGCACAGTCGAATACTGTAACCAACTGCCAGTGCCGGAACGCGCTCCCTACGGCGGAGATTTGGTTTACACAGCATTCTCTGGGTCGCACCAGGACGCAATCAAAAAGGGTTTCGAGCGGATGGAGCAAGAGGCCAAGAGTTCCGGAGTTACAGTGGACGAGCTGGTCTGGGCGGTCCCTTATCTTCCAATCGACCCCAAAGACGTGGGTCGTTCCTACGAAGCTGTCATCAGGGTCAATTCGCAATCTGGCAAGGGCGGCGTTGCCTATCTTTTGAAGAGCGATCACTCTCTAGATTTGCCTAGAAAGCTTCAAATCGAATTCTCGCGGGTTGTTCAGAACAAGACCGATCAGGACGGCGGAGAGGTATCAAGTGAACAACTGTGGGACATCTTCACCGACGAGTACCTTCCATCCACTGAGGTTTCAAACAAGTGGGGTCGTTTCGAACTTCGCAAGGTTGCCACCAATAGCAACATGGACGGCGCGGTGGACATCGAAGTTGTCCTAAGAGATGGAACTTCTGAGGTCTCTAAGCGCGGTGCGGGAAACGGTCCGATTTCGGCGTTCATCGACGTCCTCGGTCAGTTGGGATGTCAGGTTAGATTACTCGACTACGTTGAACACACGCTCTCGGCGGGTGGCGATGCTCAGGCTGCCGCATATATCGAGCTGGAAATCGGCAACACGACACGTTGGGGCGTTGGAATCGATGGTGACATCGCTACGGCGTCCTTGAAAGCTCTGATTTCGGCTGTGAATCGCAGCCTTCGCTAGCCAATGCCTGTCTACCGCGATGAAGCTGTGGTAATCCGAACCCACAAATTGGGGGAGGCTGACCGAATTGTCACGATGCTTTCGCGGTACCACGGGCTGATTAGGGCGGTCGCTAAGGGGGTACGTCGAACCACATCAAAGTTTGGTTCCCGACTCGAACCGTTCATGGTGATTGACGTTCAATTGCATGAGGGGCGAAACCTCGACACAGTAAATCAGGTTGAATCTTTGAACGCTTACGGCGGCCAGATCATCGATGATTACCCGAGCTTTACCGCAGCCACAGCAATGGTCGAAACGGCCGAGAAATTGGCTGGTGGTGAAACCACACCTCAACAATATCTTCTGCTGGTGGGAGGTCTGAGAGCGTTGGCCAAACGTGATCACGACTCCAGTCTGGTCCTCGACTCATATTTGCTAAGAGCCCTTGCAGTGGCTGGTTGGGCACCGAACTTCACCGAGTGTGCGAGATGTGGAAAGCCTGGTTTACATAAGGATTTTGTATTGCAGGCAGGCGGAATGGTTTGTGAAGACGATCGAATTGCGGGATCGGTAAAACTAGATGAAGAATCGGCCAAACTTCTCGGTGCTCTGCTGGCTGGAGATTGGGCGTTTGCGGATAAAACCAGCCAAACGGCTCGCACCAAGGCTTCCGGCGTAGTTGCAGCATATTCACAGTGGCACATTGAACGCGGGCTAAAATCACTACAACATGTCGAACGTACCTAAATTCAATCAAGTGCCAACGCACGTTGCCATCGTCATGGATGGAAACGGTCGATGGGCGAATGAACGCGGGCTAACCAGGGTCGAAGGTCACAAGGCTGGCGAATTGGCGCTGCTTGATGTTGTTGAGGGCGCCATCCAGGCTGGAGTTAAGTACTTAACTGTTTACGCTTTTTCAACCGAGAATTGGAAGCGTTCTCCTGACGAGGTTCGTTTCCTGATGGGTTTTAACCGAGAGGTGTTGCAACGACGTAGAGACACCCTTCATGGCTGGGGCGTTCGAATTCGGTGGGCGGGTCGCCGTCCGAAGCTTTGGGCGAGTGTCATTCAAGAACTGCAAGACGCCGAAAAACTGACTGAACGCAATAAGGTGATTACTCTCACGATGTGCGTGAACTATGGCGGTCGCATCGAGTTAGTCGATGCCATGAATCAAATCACCGAGGACGTAGCCTCTGGAAAGTTACGATCTGGGAGTATCACCGAAAAGACCGTTCAGCGCTATCTGCAGACGCCTCACTTGCCGGATGTCGACCTTTTCTTGCGTTCCTCTGGAGAAAAGCGAACCTCAAATTTCTTACTTTGGCAGTCCGCTTACGCTGAATTTCACTTCGATGAAACCCTTTGGCCGGACTTCCGCCGCGAACACCTTTGGGAAGCCATCGCCGAGTTTGGTAATCGATCGAGACGCTTCGGCAAGGCAATCGACAGCCCAAAAGGTCGCCCTTCTAAGTAGAATTGGGGTTACACACAATTCGGTCTACATCCAGTAAACCGATAGAAACCTGGAGTTCAAGTGGCCACCCCAAACCGTCTAGATTCGGTAATCTCACTCGCGAAACGTCGCGGATTTGTATTTCAAGCTGGAGAAATTTATGGCGGTAGCCGTTCCGCCTGGGATTACGGGCCACTCGGCGTTGAACTCAAAGAGAACATCAAAAAGCAGTGGTGGAGAACCATGGTTCAAAGCCGCGACGATATCGTCGGTCTTGATTCCTCGGTAATCCTGCCGCGCAAGGTCTGGGAAGCATCCGGACACGTTCGCGAGTTCTCAGACCCGCTGATTGAATGCACCAGTTGCCACAAACGTTTCCGCCAAGACCACCTCGAGGAAGCCTTCGAAGAGAAAAAGGGTCGCGCACCAGCCAGCATGGCAGATATCGCTTGCCCTAACTGTGGTGGCAAAGATATTTGGACCGAGCCAAAAGCCTTCAACGGTCTACTTCAAACATTCCTTGGACCTGTTGCTGCCGAGGAAGGGTTGCACTACCTCAGACCTGAAACAGCTCAAGGAATTTTCGTAAACTTCGCCAACGTTCTGGGTGCAGCACGCATGAAGCCTCCATTTGGAATCGGTCAGATTGGTAAATCGTTCCGTAACGAAATCACTCCAGGAAACTTCATCTTTAGAACTCGCGAGTTCGAACAAATGGAAATGGAGTTCTTCGTAGAGCCAGGCACCGACGAACAGTGGCACGACTACTGGATCGAACAGCGCATGAATTGGTACACCGACCTAGGTATCAACCCGGAGAACCTTCGCCTCTATGAGCACGCTAAAGAGAAGCTTTCGCACTACTCAAAGCGCACCGTAGACATCGAGTACAAGTTCGGTTTCCCCGGTAGCGAGTTCGGTGAACTAGAAGGCATCGCAAACCGCACCGACTTCGACCTCACCACTCACTCTCGTGAGTCGGGCACCGACCTGAGCTATTTCGATCAGAACAAGAACGAACGTTGGACTCCATACGTCATTGAACCGGCGGCTGGTTTGACGAGATCCCTAATGGCTTTTCTAGTAGACGCTTACTACGAAGATGAAGCTCCAAACACTAAGGGTGGCGTAGACACCAGAACCGTCCTGCGTCTTGACTATCGCCTTGCACCAGTCAAAGCCGCCGTTCTGCCGTTAAGCCGTAACGAGGAGCTATCTCCGGTGGCGCGCGATTTGGCGCAGGAACTTCGCGGCTATTGGAATATCGATTTCGATGATTCCGGGGCGATTGGTCGCCGCTACCGTCGTCAGGATGAAATTGGAACGCCGTTCTGCATCACCGTCGACTTTGAAACCCTCGACGACAAAGCGGTCACCGTTCGTGAACGAGACAGCATGAAGCAGGAGCGAGTTTCTCTCGACAAACTGCGCGGCTACCTAGCAGAACGACTACTCGGCTAAGCCACGTGACTCAGGTCAGCCAAAAGCCAGCACTCCAATACGGGAAACTTGCCATCGCAACTCCCGTGGTGCTTGCGCCTATGGCAGGCATTACAAATACCGCTTTCCGAAGACTTTGTCGGGAGTTTGGTGGAGGGCTTTTCGTCTCCGAAATGGTTACTTCGAGAGCCTTAGTTGAGCGGACCGAAGAATCCTTGCGATTGGTCGGCCATCACGAAAGCGAAGACATTCGATCGGTTCAGCTCTATGGCGTTGATCCGAAGACTATCGCCGAAGCCGTGACCATGCTGGTTGCAGAAAATCGCGCCGATCACATCGACCTCAACTTCGGTTGCCCCGTGCCCAAAGTAACCCGCAAAGGCGGGGGAGCAGCACTTCCTTGGAAGTCTGACCTATTTTCGGCGATTGTTTCGGCCGCGGTCAAAGCAGCTGGTGCAATTCCACTTACAGTGAAAATGCGTAAGGGTATCGATGCCGATCACCTAACTTATCTTGATGCCGGAAAGGCAGCCAGAGACGCCGGAGTTACCGCAATTGCGTTGCATGGTCGAACCGCAAGCGATTACTACAGTGGCAACGCCGACTGGGGTTCGATTGCCAATTTGCGTGAAGCTCTTCCCGACGTTCAGGTGCTTGGAAACGGCGACATCTGGTCGGCGGGCGATGCAATTCGAATGATGCGCGAGACCGGTGTAGACGGAGTCGTCGTTGGTCGCGGTTGTCTCGGACGCCCTTGGCTTTTCGGCGACCTCCAGGCTGCCTTTGACGAGTACCAGCGAGACCCGAATTCGGAGGCCGCGGTAAACCCAATTCAGCCGAATCTCGGAGAGGTTGCCGACGCCTTCAAGCGCCACGCGGAACTGCTTGTTGAGTTCTTTGAAAGTGAAATGCACGCTTGTCGAGACATCCGAAAGCACGTCGCTTGGTATTTCAAGGGATACCCGGTCGGCGGCGAGTTCAGGGCCGCTCTGGCTCAGGTTGAATCGCTCGCACACATGGACGAGATCCTGAGTACCCTAGACCGCTCGCAGCCGTATCCAGGTGAAGAGGCCGAGGGTCCGCGTGGCCGCCTCGGTGGAGCAAAGGTTTGCTCGCTACCCGAGAACTGGCTCGATTCAAGGTCGCTCGATTTCAGGGCCAGCACAATTCTCCAGGATGCTGAAATCGGGGTGTCCGGTGGTTAGCCTGCCCCCAATTGGCTACGGCCTTGTTGATGAAGAGCGAATGCTCACTGAGGTGAGAAGTGGTCAACAACGACGTAACGAATTCAGCCGAGACCGAGCTCGAGTCCTTCATTCCTCTGCGCTTCGCCGACTAGGAGCCAAAACGCAAGTGCTGTCACCGTCGGTTGGCGACTTCGCAAGAACACGACTCACTCATTCTTTGGAAGTTGCTCAGGTCGGTCGCGAGATGGCCGGAACTCTCGGCATTGACCCTGATTTGGTCGACATGGCTTGTCTAGCTCACGATTTGGGTCACCCGCCATTCGGTCACAACGGAGAAAAAGCCTTGAACGACTGGGCTTCAGACTTCGGCGGGTTTGAAGGAAACGCTCAAACACTTCGGTTACTCACTCGCATCGAACCAAAAGTTTTTAGAGAAGACGGGTCGTCACTCGGATTAAACCTAACTCGCGCCTCGCTGGACGCTGCTTGCAAGTACCCTTGGTCCAGAGAGGCGGCCGTATTTGATGATGGTGGGGGAGCCATGTCAAAAAAATTCGGCGTTTATAAAGATGACCTGCCAGTGTTCAACTGGATGAGGCTAGGTGCTCCAGATCGCCAAAAGAGCATCGAAGCCCAAGTCATGGATTTCGCTGACGACGTCGCGTATTCGGTTCACGATTACGAAGACGCAATCGTCGAGGGCTTTATCAACCTTAATGAAGTGAATCGATCTGGTTCCAGAGAGCAACTAATTGGGGACATGCTCCTCTGGGCTGGATCTTCTCAAGACTCCGATTCGCTAGATGCAGCACTAACTCGGCTGCAGGCCTTGAACGAGTGGATCCTCGAATTTGATGGTTCAGACCGAGCTCACGGTGATTTGAAGAACCTAACCAGCGCCCTAATTGGCTCTTTTGTCTCGCGAACGGTAGACGCGACCGTGCAGCAGACTTCAGGCCTTTTGGCCAGGTATCGAGCCAGCGTCGTGGTTCCGGTGGAGGTTGACGCCGAGATTGCAGTTCTCAAGGGTCTGGTTTCCTCGTTTCTCATGTCTAAAGAATCTAGACAGCCCTATTACGACCGACAGCGAGACTTACTTACCGAACTTGCTGAGGCACTATTGGCCGCGAACGGCAAGTACTTGGATAGCTATTGTTCCCTTGCTTGGGAGTCAGCGAACGACGACGAGGCCAAGCATCGCGTTATCGTAGACCAGATTGCATGTCTAACGGATCAAGGTGCTATCAAGTTACATGACGAGATCGTTGGGGGTATCTAGTGGCTAAGCGAATTCCTCAGTCAGACATCGACGAAGTTCTTTCTAGGGTTTCTATCGTCGATATCGTCGGCGATTATGTTGCACTCAAATCAAGCGGTAACGGCGAGTTTAAGGGGCTTTGTCCATTTCATGGGGAGAAATCTCCCTCGTTCGGTGTTTCAGCGACGAAAAACCTTTGGCACTGTTTCGGATGTGGTGAGGGCGGCAATCTCTTCCAATTTCTAAATCGAATCGACTCCCTCAATTTTGTAGAGGCAGTTGAGAAATTGGCCGCTCGGGTTGGTTACACACTCAACTACGAAGAAGGTGGCGAGGTCAATCCGAATAACGCGATTCGCGCCCGAATCCTTGAAGCAAATCAGTTTGCCGCTAAGTTCTTCGAGGAGAGACTCGGTGATTCCGAGGCCGAGCCTGGGCGCGACTTCCTAAAGAGTAGGGGTTTTGACCAAGCTGCAGCGAAGCATTTCGGCGTGGGGTGGGCACCAAAGGGTTGGTCTGGTTTGACGGATCACCTAAAGGGCCTGGGATTTTCCGATGATGAACTAGTTGCGGCGGCACTTGCTGGCAAGAAAGACAAAGGCGCCTACGATCGATTCAGGGGTCGCCTCATCTGGCCGATTAAGGATGTCACAAACGCGGTAATCGGTTTCGGTGCAAGAAAGATTTTCGAAGAAGACCAAGGTCCAAAGTACCTCAACACCTCAGAGACCCCGGTGTACCATAAGTCCCAAGTTCTTTACGGCATCGACCTTGCAAAGCGAGAAATCTCTAAGAATCAGCAGGTAGTTGTGGTTGAGGGATACACCGACGTTATGGCTTGCCACTTAGCCGGGGTAACCACGGCGGTTGCCACCTGCGGAACAGCTTTTGGCGACGAACACATCAAGATCATCAATCGCATTTTGGTTACCGATGCCACGAAGCCAGCTGAAGTTATCTTCAATTTCGACCCCGACGAAGCCGGACAAAAGGCCGCTATGCGTGCATTCGCCTCCGCGCAGAAATTCAATGCACTGACCTACATAGCTATTGGCCCCGACGGGCTAGACCCCTGCGACCTTCGCAAAGAGCGAGGCGACAGTTCAATTCTCGACATGATGGCTGCCAAACGGCCGCTCGTTGAGTTCGCAATCGAACGTTCGATATCGAAGTTTGACGTTGCTTCTCGTGAGGGTCAGATCGCCGCGGTAAGAGCTGCGGCTCCCATTGTGGCTCAAATCCAAGATTCGATACTAAGGACCAGCTATGAGAAGTATCTTTCGGAGATTACCCTGGTTGATCGTTCTGCAGTGAATCAAGTTGTCTCTGAAGCCGCTAAGGGAGTTCGCAGAGAATTTATAAGTGGGGAAGAGGCTAAGGCCGATTCTCAGGTCGTTGATGCAGTACTGCCACCAGTCAACCTGAACGATCCAATCAATCGTCAAGAGCGTTGGCTTCTAGAGGTCGTTGCTCAACTGCCGAACGCAATTGACCCTCAGGTTCTCAAAAGAATCTTCCGAATCTATTTCTCGGCACCAAGGCACCTATCCATTGCGAAAGTCATCGTAGAAAACTTCGGGAAAGAAGACTTCGTAAACGCAGTGGGAGAACAACTCTCTTCGGAGTTAGCGACTCTTTGGAGAGAAATTCTCATGACCCCTCTTCCAGTTTTCGATGAAGAGGGTAAAAAAAGGTATGCACTTGGCGTGATTCAAACGGCCCAGATTCAGACGATAGAGTTCGAGAAACAGTTTTTGCTTCAGGCGCTAGGTCAAGCGAAGGCAGCTCAGAAGGCAGCAGATGCCGATCAAATCGCGAAAAAACTTCTGGAATTGGACCGTGAGCTTATTGCTCTGCGAGCAAAACGCTAAAGAGTTTGCTAATGTTGGTTACTGCGCAAGCATTCCTCGGTAGCTCAATTGGCAGAGCAATCGGCTGTTAACCGATAGGTTCTTGGTTCGAGTCCAAGCCGGGGAGCCAAAGGTCGAAGATGATGGAGGCCATCACATGATTCGCTGGATCTTCAACCGAAACTGGCTCTCCATCTCCGTCTTCTCTCTAACCCTCGGATTTTTTTCCGCTGGAATCGAACTCATAAACACAAATTTCCTTGGACTTTGGTTTTCTCTCGCGCTAGTTGTGGCCGTCCTAGTCAGCAGACATTTCGCATGGGTATCAATAGCAATCCTGCCTATGGCGGCTTACCTAATTTCGTTTACGGCAATACCGGTGATGTCTCTTTTCTTCCTCAGTTTTGCTGCACTGCTGGTTTCAGTTTTTGGGGACAGCATTCAGCGCCGGTTGATAATTGTTTCCGCCGTTCTGGTTTCAGTGCTGGCTGGTTGGTTCCTCGGATACGAGAGCAGCTACGTTCAGTCACTAGTTTCAGATTCTGCTTCTTCGGAGCTTTCAAAAGTGAACTCCTTACTTTTAGTTGGGGTTGGCTCGCTCCTGCTATTTGGCTTCGTTATGTCGTTTGGGAGACTTGCTTATCTCAAACTCCAACATGTTGGAACGCCAAAGGACAACGCCATCCAGGCCATTTCGTCGGATCGACTAAAGCTAGAAATTGCCAAACAGAATGAACGTCTAAAGATTGCTAAAGACCTGAGCGAATTGCTAGTTCAGAGAGTAGCTGCAGTCGTGAGCATCAGCGAGGGTGGAAAATACGCAATCAAAGCCGACCCGCAGTCGGGTGCTCGCGCCTTGGATAGGGCCTTGGAGTCTGCTCGAGAAGCTCAGACCGAACTTAGGCGCTTGCATGATTATCTGACGTCTAGCATCTTCTCAGAGCTTGCCAGCTTCAAAATTGCTGACCTGTCCAACCTCGTTGTTGCCTATAGAGAACTTGGCTTTAATGCCTCTATCGAAGAGCAGGGGGAGAGTCTCCAACTGAATGAAGGCATGGAACTCTGCGTTTATAAGATCGTCTTCGAGGCTCTAGATAACGTCAAGAAGCACGCTCCACTCGGCAGTGACATCAGCGTGAGTTTCCTCTGGGTTGAGAATGGTCTTCAAGTTTTAGTCAAGGACAACGGAATAGAAACCAGCAACCGGCAAAAGATTGCACTGGGCGAATTAGTAGTTGAGTACGAAGCGGAAGACGATTTAGAAGCACTTGTACGCGAATTTGATGGCGCTACATTGGCTGCACTGCGAGACCGAGCGAGAATCTACAACGGCAGAATCGAAGCGACCAAAGTTCCGGGAGTTGGCTTCACACTTTCCGCAATTTTCCCCGACCTTCAAGCCTTGTCGGTCTCAAAGTAGTTTTCCATGGAACTTCGCATCGGGCTAATCGAAAGCAATGAATTGGTTAGAGCCGGTCGAGCCATGGTGATTGATTCTCAGAGCGACATGAAAGTCGTCTTTGAAGAATCTGACCCCAGAGCCGCATTGATGAAATCGCCAGACTACCTCATCGATGTTCTCGTCATTGAGTCGAACCCACGCGGCTACGACTTGTCCAATTTCTTGAGCAAAATCCGGGAGAATCAAAACGCTAAGGGAAGCCATCCTGCAATCGTGGTTTCCAGCACTTTTGCCAATAGCAAGTTGCACGCACTCGGATTAGCAGCAGGAGCTGCCGAGGTGATTGATCTTGAGTCAGGCGCGGAATCGTTCCTCGCCGCGCTTAGAGATTGTTCTAAGGCTGATTACCTAGCCAGCATCGAAGTTCTAAAGCAGGCAGGGGAGCTTCTTGGTCCCTCCAAATCTAAAGACCTAGAAGAGGTAATGAAGATTGCGGCAACTCAACCTAAGGTAATCAAGAATTTCCTCGCTGGACTCGGCGATCTCGAGAATGCAAAGAAGTTAGACATCGCAAAGCTCCGGGTTCGCCAGACACTCGATGCCCTTTTGAAGGCTGGCGGTTTTCAGACTCGAAATCAACTGGCGATAGCGTTGCTTGGAGAGCAGAAATGAATTCCGAAACGAGAGCAGTCGTAAGCGTCTCACTTAGCGTGGGAATTGCCACTGGCATCTATGGCGTGTCTTTTGGCGCCTTGGCAATCACCGCTGGTTTCGACATTTGGCAAACCATTGCGTTGAGCGCCCTAATGTTCAGTGGTGGTTCACAGTTTGCGTTTATAGCCGTTGGTCTTTCAGACCTAACAACCGCCGCGACTTCGGCATGGCTTGTGGGGGTTAGGAACGGCTTCTATGCAATAAGCATGGCGCAGCTACTTCAACCGAAAGGTATAAAGCGATTGCTAGCCGCGCAACTCACCATTGACGAAAGCGCTGCGGTCGCTTCAGCCCAGGACACCGTAGAAAAGAGGAGACTGGGTTTTTGGCTCACCGGCATCGCAGTTTTTGTTCTATGGAACCTAGCCACCATCGGCGGAGCGCTTCTCGGTGGATTGATTGGTAACCCTCAGTCCTTTGGGCTAGATGCCGCCGCCGCCGCTGCGCTCTTTGCGCTGGTCTGGCCGAGATTAAGGTCTTCAATCGGAGCAATAGTTGGTCTCACGGCCTTGTTATCCAGCATGTTATTCTCGTTGGTGCTTCCGTCCGGACCACCCGTCCTTCTAGGTGCTTTGTTGGCTGTTGCTCTTGGATTTTTGGTTGAGTGGAGACGCTCATGAATGTATGGAGCGCAATCATTATCGGTTCGCTTGCGGTTTACTCTTGGAAACTTCTTGGGCACTTAGTCCCATCAAGATTATTGGAATCAAAGTTTCTCACTCGGCTAGCGGGGTTTATAACCATTGCGCTCTTAATGGGACTAGTCGGGGTGCAAACATTCGTCGGGGAACCAGCCGATCGGCAAGCCGTTCAGCTGGTTTTGGACGCGAGAGCGGCAGCATTGTTCACGGCTGCTCTCCTTCTAATCATTAGAGCACCATTTATCGTGGTGGTTCTAGGTGCTTCTTCTGTTGCGGCATTACTTCGATTGGTGTTTTAGTCTTCTAGGTGGTCTCGTCCGGGCAACCATGATTTACCCGGCATACCCCACTCGTTCTCCGAATACATGGCTTTTCGTTCTTTGTGCCATTCTTTTCCGAGCTTATCTAGATAAAGAATCCCATCTAGATGATCGAATTCATGCTGCATAATCCGGGCAAACCATCCTCTGGCTTCAAATGCCACAATTTCCTGGTCCAGGTTCAATCCCTGAATCTTTACCCAGTCAGCTCGCTTCAGAGGGAAGCGTTCGCCAGGTGCGGAAAGACAACCCTCGAGCTCAGTGTCTTCGTCAGCGGGTTCATTGGAAATTGGGCCAAGTTCCATTGTTGGGTTGATCAGCACGCCGCGCAGTGGCTCCCCGTCTTTATCTTGATAGCTGTAAACAAAAACCCTTAAACCGACACCGATTTGAGGGGCAGCCAGACCAACACCAGGTGCCTTATCCATGGTTTCGTACATGTCTAAAACAAGCGAACGCAGAGCTTCCCCAAACTCGGTCACCTCGGCAGCTTTACGGTGCAGGACTGGCTCTCCAGAGATGAAAATTGGTCTAATACTCACTCAAAAAGGATACCCACCTTGGCAAAATAATGTGCTCTAAATGGTTAGGCTTAAGAGACTGTCTGGAGGATTTCTGGTGTTTCGCGCTATCGCAATTTCGTTGTCAATGTTGGCTGCGGTTGCACTTGCCTTTGGCGCTCAATTTCAAAATGATTCGGTAATCAAAAACTCGGCTAAGAAGAGTGGCGAGAAGCTCGGTGTGGGTTTCAAAAGCTTAATCAAACTCGTTAGAAATCCCAGATGGCTGATTGGCATGTCGTTTCTTGGGGGCGGTGCGATTCTTCAAATAGCGGCGCTAACGATGGCTCCACTCATCGTTGTTCAGCCCATCGGTGCACTGGCGTTGGTCATCACAGCCTTGCTGAACGCCAGGTCAACCAAGACTGCAATCACTCGGGCCACTTGGGCCGCAATTGGCGTAAGCACTGCAGGGATTGTTGTTTTCGTAACTCTTGCCGCGCAAATTGCTGACGATGAGCGAAAACTTACAGACAGCGACATTCAGATGCTACTCGGCGTCATTGCAGTCGTCTTAGTGCTGTTCATGGCTCTATTTGTTGCAACTCGCAAGAAAGCCACGGCCTTGAACTACATTCTCGGAGCTGGAATTCTCTATGGGTTTGCCATAACGTTCATCAAAGCCGTCATTCAGCGTGTAGCTCAGGATAACTTTGATGCACTCACATTGACTTGCGTATTTGCCGCCATTGGGGCAATTGCGGTAGGCGCCTGGTTCGTCCAAAATGCTTACGCTTCCGGACCACCGGATCTCGTCATCGCTGGACTGACCGTGATCGACCCGATGGTTGCCATCACGATTGGCATGGTGATCCTAGGGGAAGCCTCGAGAGCTCTTCCCCTAGACATGACTATCTTCATCGTCTCTGGGGCCACCGCAGCACTGGGCGTATACATGCTCTCCAAGGTCCACCCGGAGCTGAAGAAAGCAAAATGACAGTTGTAAAAACCGTTCTTATTGCATGTGACACCTTCGCTCCAGATCGGAATGGCACCGCCACTTTTTCAAAAAATCTTGCGTGCGGTCTTCAATCTCGGGGTTATGAGATTCACGTTGTTGCTCCTGCTATCTCCAGACTTTACGGAACTTTCAGAGAGCAGCATGACGGAGTCGAGATAATCGTTCACAGGCTAAAGAGCCGGAGAATTCCCTTTCACCCAACTCAGCGGTATGTCAATCCAATCGGTTTAGGCAGGAAAGTGGTTGGGTTAGTTGCGGCAGTTAGCCCGGACCTGGTGCACGTTCAATCTCACATAAACATTGGACATCACGCCGCTCTGGCTGCCTTGAAGAGTGACATAAGACTGATCGCGACCAGCCACATTGACAGCGAATCCCTAATCGAAAATTCAGTTGTTGCACCAAAATTCATTAAGCGATTCTTGTCAGCCAAATTGCTTCAAGGGGCTTCCCGGATTCTCAAATCTGCAGACGTGCTGGTGACGCCAACCCCAAGGGCCGCGGCGTTGCTCGAGAGAGTTGTTTCAAAGAAAAAGGTTCTCACCATCTCTGGGGGAGTAAACCTCGAAAACTACGAGTCCGTGTCCGCACCGAGGCAGTCGGCAAAGACGGTCCTTTACGTAGGGCGTCTAGACCGTGAAAAACATGTTTACGTGCTGCTTGAAGCTCTGGCAAGAGTACCAAAAGACATCAACTTGGAAATCGTTGGTTCTGGAGCTCAGGAAGCGGAACTGATCGCCCTTTCTCATGAACTCGGACTTGCTGATCGATGCTCGTTCTACACGGATTTGACGGACATCGAAGTCGTGGAGAGGTTGAGCGACGCGACGGTGTTTGTTATGCCTTCCACTCAAGAACTACAGTCCATGGCTACTCTCGAGGCACTTGCGGCGGGTAGACCTATAGTGGCCGCCAAGGCGATGGCATTGCCAAATCTAGTCAAGGATGGCGTAAATGGATTCTTGTACAAACCAGACTCTCCAAATGATTTGGCAGCAAAGCTCACGGCTATCTTTGGCTTGCCAAAGAAGGAATTTGACGCCTTTGCTGAAGAATCGAAGAAAATCTCTCTTCAAAACGATTTAGCTAGGACGATTGACAACTACGAGCTTGTTTACGCTAATCGAGCTGAAGAAGTCTTAGATGGCTCGCGGGAAGCCAAACTTGAATCTAAAGACACTCTCACCAACCTTTTCGGTGCGCTAGTTCGTAAGGGCGTCAGCGGAATCGAACGCGGTTCCAGCGGCGTTCTGGCCCGTTTAGACGGGGTTCGGGGTAGCGTTTCCGAGACCTTTGGTGACGTTAGGTTCAGCATCGAACGAAGATCACGTCGCGCTGCCAAGAAACTTAGTTCGTCTTTGCGCAAAGCTTTGGAACGAATCCGAAGAGACGACTAGGCTAGATTCTTGTGACCAGGGGAGTTAGCTCAGTTGGTTAGAGCAGCGGACTCATAATCCGTCGGTCACGGGTTCAAGTCCCGTACTCCCCACATGTTGATTTTGAGAGTGCCAAGTGCTGCCGATGAAGCGGTTCTTCGCTTAGCTCATCGGGAACTCGAATCCGACGGTCACCCTGGATTCCTTTTGCATGGCTACACAGGCGATGAGTCTGATTTCAGGGAATACCTCTTGAATCTGGAGAAATTCTCCGCCGGTCGAGAGCTTCCAGAAGCAATGGTTCAGGACGATTTTCTTATTGCAGAGGTCGAAGGTGAGATTATCGGCCGCATCTCTATTAGGCATACGTTGAACGATTTCCTTTTCAACTACGGAGGGCACATCGGTTACATGGTCCGACCGGCTTTCCGTAGAAGAGGCTACGCCTCGGAAATGCTTCGCCAGGCGCTTTTAGTAGCCAAGGAGCTCGGAATTGATGCAGTGTTGCTCACCTGCAACGACGACAACTTAGGTTCCATAAAAGTCATCGAAAAGCACGGAGGACAACTTGAAGATAAAGTCGACGAAAACGGTAAGTTACTCCGCCGATATTGGATCAATAATTCCAAAGGTCAAACACGGAGTGGCAATAATCGCAATACATTCGAAAGGTAGAAATGGAAAACCACAGTTCCAAACTACAAGTCGGCACTGAGCCGTGGCTTACTGAAACCGGTGGTCGACTAACTATTTCTCAGGCTATTGGACTAGCCATGCAGGGTTTTTCACAGACCCTGAGTGAATTTTTTACTAGTCCTAATGGAATCACACAGGAAGAGGCAAAACGACAACTCGAGCGCGTGACAATCGCACGAGAAGAGTTTTTGAGAGTAGTAAAAACACAGCGCGAGCGAGTGTTAGACCGACAGGGTGAGGCTTTGCTGAACCACACCGCACGCACTTATCTGTTCGGCGCTGCACTCGTCTCAGACGAGGCATTTGGCCGCGTAGACCACACGGTGGCAGCGAAAGCCTCTCTTGCCCACGATGACGGACTTCTTCATCCTTCGACGCCTGGTGGTTGCTTTACAGGTGATAGCGCTAATGAGGCCAAAATCATGTTGGGGAATATCGGCGCTTCCAGTGCCTCGATTGACCTAGCTCGAGCTGCTGTTATTTCTCATTTTCAGCCGAAGCTTCCTGCAAAGGCTGGCGCTGAGGCTCAAATGATTGCTTTGGGTGCGAGCGCAGATGTGATGGGGATTGGTTTAAAACACATTGATCGTGCAATTCTTCTTGAGGTCTGGGGCGAGTGGCCAGATCTAGGTTTCATCCCTAAGGTTCGAGCACTCCTTAAAGGTGAACGAACTCGAGCACCGCTAACGCGGCCCGGGGTATTAGCGATTTCTGGGATGCCTTATCTTCTAAGGTCGTCTAAGTAACTCGCTTGAACCACTAGTCGGTGTACTTGGCTTCCAAGTTCCTAACGCTTGGTACTAGCAAGCTTCCAACCACTGCAACCAACGAAATGGCCGCTGCGATGTTCATCGTCATAGTAGTCCCAATCACGACAGCCACTGGTCCAGCAATTGCAATTCCAAGTGGCCCGAACAAAAAAGAGCCGAAGGTGTCGTAGGAGGTGACTCTCGAGAGAGACTCTGACGGAACGTTCTGCTGAACTGTGGTCGACCAAATGACGTAGAAAATGTCGAGTGCGATTCCGAACGCGGTTGCAGTGATAAGAACCAAATACAAAGGTTGCTCGGTTCCAAAGGTGAACACAAATAGGGGAGTGGCAAGCATTAGCAGCATAAGAACTCTGAGAGGGTACTTCGGTCGCATTCGGTTCGCGATAATCGTTCCGAGTAGGAACCCTAGGCTCATGAAACCAAGAATCAAACCCCAGATTGAAGGCGCAGTATCTTCACCATAGGTTTCGATGCTCTGGAGGGCTCCAAGGACAGCCCAGACGGCCTCAAAGGTGAAGTTTATGAATGCAAACGCAATGACAACAGCGACCAGCCAAGGTCTTGTCGCAAATTCAACCCAACCGAGTTTTAGCTCATTTAGGAAATTGACTTTTTCACCTTTTTCAGCCACTCCGGCCTGGGGGAGTTTAGAGAGCGGATAGACCAGAGCTCCAGCGATCAAGAATGTCAGACCGTCGATGGCTAGAGCCCAGCCGACACCCCAGAGCGCAACTATAAGTCCACCGCCAGCAGTTCCCAACATGAATGCAATGTTGGATCCGAAACCTATCGCAGCATTTGCGCCCTGAAGTTTTTCCTCTGGGACGATAACCGGAGTTAACCCTGCGAATGCGGGGTACCAAATTCCATTAAGCACACCTGAAGCTAAACCCACAGCGACTAGTAACAGGACGCTTGCGTTTCCAGTTATGAAGCTCCAAGCGGCTATAAGTATTAGGAGGCTCAAAGACATGTCCGCGAAGCCCATCACTTTGGCTCTTCCGTACTTGTCGGCGATAGTGCCACCGATGAACAAGAGAAAGAGGATTGGCAACGCCCGTGAGGCTTGAACCAAGCTAAGAGAACCTGCGTCAGCACCAACTATCTCTAGGACACCAAAGGTGAGAGCCACTGGAGAGATACCATTTCCAAAGTTTGAAATGGTTCGAGCTGTAAAGAATTGATAAAACTTGGGAACGCCGTGGAGTTCACGAAGCGTTTTGATCATTTTGTTTTGCCGATTTTTTGGAAGTAGCAGTTAGGGCATAGGGATTCGTAGGTAACTTCGTGACCATCGATGGCTACCTGGTCGCCATCGAATACAAACTCCCCATTCTTTAGTCGAGCGTTGAACATTGCTTTCTTCCCGCAACGGCAAATCGTCTTCAACTCCTCGAGGCTGTGGGCTATTTCTAGGAGACGAATACTTCCTGGGAATCCATTGGTGAGAAAGTCAGTGCGGATACCGTAGGCAAGCACAGGGACTCCATCTAAGACAGCGATCTCCATGGCTTGATCTACCTGCTCAGCGGTTAGGAACTGAGCTTCATCTAGAAGTAGACAGTCAATCGTCGTGTTTGTGGCCTTGAGGTACTCATTGAATTTCGCTCGCAAGTTCTCATTCGGCAATATGAGGAAATCGACGTCCCGAACCATTCCCAAGCGACTAACCACCTTAGTGTCACCTTTGGTGTCTACGGCAGGCTTAACCAGCAATACATTTTGGCCGCGCTCTTCGTAGTTGAAGGCAACCTGAAGAAGAGCGGTGCTCTTTCCGCTGTTCATCGCTCCGTGGCGGAAGTATAGTTTTCCCATTAATTTCTCTTTTGCTTTTGGCAGACGATTTATTTTCGCACCAAATTGAAAATGGGGCGTTAGGTTACCCTAGACGCCCCAAGAACAATTGGCTACTAGTGAAGTTCCTTGTGGCTCTTCGCTGCTTCTAGTTCAGACTTTGAAACCGGGCTTACGCGGTCTTCGAAGAAGAACTTGGAAACCACCGAACGAATTCGCGCGTTCAAAGTGATTACACCCTTGGCGTTTGGTCTTGCCAAAGTAGGGGAGTATTCCTTGAAATCGGTTAGTTTCCAGATTTCGTATTCGTCCGCTGGTTCGTGAACTTCGACATACTCGCCATGCGGCAGGCGAACGATGCGTCCGCTTTCGTGTCCGTGCAGCACGATCTCGCGATCCTTACGTTGAAGCGATAGACAGGTTCGCTTCGTCACATAGAAGGCGATGATCGGACCGAGAATCAGGAGAACCTGCATGGCCGTCAGGACGTGGTTTAGCGACATCTTGAAGCTCGTGGCAATCAGGTCGGTGCTGGCTGCGGCCCAAAGAACTGCGTAGAAAGTTACTCCAGCGGCACCAATAGCGGTACGAGTTGGAGCGTTTCTTGGGCGATCCAGAACGTGGTGTTCACGCTTGTCGCCGGTGACCCAAGATTCGATGAATGGGTAAACGGCTACTACGGCTAGTAGGCCTACACCGACAATCATCGGGAGCAAGATGCTGAATGACCACGTGTTGCCAAAGATCACAGCTTCTAGGTTTGAAGGCGTAAGGCGCAGGGCTCCATCAAGGAATCCGATGTACCAGTCAGGCTGGGTTCCAGCTGAAACCGGTGATGGGTCGTAACCACCGTAGTTCCAAACCGGGTTGATCGTGAACAGTGAAGCGGTCAACATAATCATTCCGAAGACAATGAAGAAGAATCCACCTGCCTTTGCCACGTAGACAGGCATAAGCGGGTAGCCCACGACGTTGGTGTCCTTCTTGCCTGGACCAGAGTAGTGGGTGTGCTTGTGGATGATCACCATGAAAAGGTGAATCGCGATGAACACCAAAATCAAGGCAGGAACAATCATGATGTGCAAGCTGTAGAGGCGCTGGATTACTTCATCTCCCGGGAATTCTCCACCAAACAGCAGGGAAGAAGTGGTTGAACCGATGACCGGAATTCCCTTGATCATTCCATCGATGATGCGAAGACCGTTTCCGGATAGAAGGTCATCCGGCAAAGAGTAACCGGTGAAGCCACCAGCCATGCCAAGAATGAAAAGCATGAAACCGACAACCCAGTTGATTTCACGAGGTTTACGGAATGCGCCGGTGAAGAAGACACGGAGCATGTGTAAGCCAGCCGCTGCAACGAAAAGAAGCGCTGCCCAGTGGTGAACCTGTCGCATCAAAAGTCCACCGCGAATCTCGAATGAGATGTCTAGAGTCGACTGGTATGCCACCGACATTGGAGCGCCTTGGAGCGGGCCGTAGACGCCGTGGTAATGAACTTCAGCCATGGATGGGTCGAAGAAGAAGGTTAGGAATGTTCCCGAGATAAGGATGACCAAGAAGCTGTAAAGCGCTACTTCACCGAGCATGAAGGACCAGTGGTCAGGGAAAATCTTGCGACCGAAGTCCTTCAAGATTCCAGCGACACCAACTCGCTCGTCCAAGTAGTTAGCTGATCCCGCTAGGAAACCGCCATTCTTTTGGTCTTTTACCTTACTCATGCTTTACGCTCCCAAAAGCTTGGTCCTACAGGTTCTGCGAAATCACCTGGTGCTACCAGGTAACCTTCTGCGTCTACTTCAATTTTCAACTGTGGAAGTGGTCTAGCCGCTGGCCCGAAAATCACGGCACAGTCGTTTGCCAAGTCGAAAGTTGACTGGTGGCAAGGGCATAGCAAGTGATGAGTGTGTTGCTCGTATAGAGCCACCGGGCAGCCGACGTGGGTGCAAATCTTGGAATAGGCAACTATGCCGTCGTAGCCCCATTCGCGCTGTTTTTCGGTAATTTCAGCTGGGTCGAGACGAACCAAAAGAACCGCAGCCTTAGCCTTTTCATTCAACAGGTGTGGAGGTTCAAGGTCCACGAGGCCTTCTGGGATGACGTGAAAGACTGAACCAAGTTGAACGTCAGATGCCTTGATTGGGGTGCCGTCTGGGTCGCGAGTTAGACGTAACTTACCCTTGGCCCACATTGTGTGACGCAGTGAATCTTTGGGACTTGGACCTAAATCGGTGAACATGACGATGGCAGGAATTGGGAACAGCGCCAAAGCACCGTAGAGGGTTCTTCTGATCAGTTTGCGTCTGGAGAAGCCTGATTCTTGGTCCGCCAAGCGAATGATTTCGATCGCAGCCTCTCGAACTTCCTCTGAACCTCGGGTTAGGTGGCGTTCTTCTGAAACTTCAGCGTCTGGCATCAGAGTTTTGGCCCAGTGAACTGCACCAATACCGATGCCGAACAGCCCTAGTGTGATTCCCAGGCCGAGAAAAAGAGTGTTAGTTCTAAGCGAGCCGGCAACACCTTCCTCGAATGGGAATGCATAGTATGCCCAGATTGAAAAGATGCTTCCTACGATTGATAGCGCAAACATCGAAGCCACCTGGCGAACTGCCGCCTTTTCATGCTTGACGCTCTTGTCGGTCATGCGAACTCGGTGAGGTTCGATTCCTGGATCCTCAATCTTGTCTCCGTGAACTACGGCGAGACCGCTCTCGTACTCGTACTCAGGAACGCCCTCAGATTGAACTAAGTCTTTTGATTTGTCAGCCACGATATCTCTTTCTTAGTCCTAGTTGGACTTGGCGCCGAGCCAAATTGTGATCAAAATTATGACGCCTAGCAGGAAGAACCAAGCGACTAGACCTTCGGTTACCGGGCCAAGGGATGCAAGTTCATAACCTCCGACGGATGGGTTGGTCTGAACGTACTCGAGGTAGGTGATGATGTCGGTTTTTTGTTCTGGAGTCAGGTTGGTGTTTGAGAAGACCGGCATGTTTTGTGGTCCAGTAACCATTGCCTGGTAAACCTGTTTTGGAGTGCTATCGGTTAGTGGGGGAGCGTACTTACCAGCAGTGAGTGCTCCACCAGCACCAACTGCGTTGTGACACATTGCACAGTTGATTCGGAACAGCTCGCCACCGTTCGCGGCATCGCCTCGACGCGCTAAGTACTCTTCGCTCGGAGTTTCCGGGCCAGGGCCTAACGATGCAACATATGCTGCCATCGCATCGATGTCTTCTTGTTTGAACTGAACTGGCTTCACTTCTGCCTGCGGACCAGATGCTTGCATCGGCATGCGACCGGTGGCCACTTGGAAGTCGACAGAAGCAGCACCAACGCCAACTAGCGATGGGGCATTCTGGGTGCCTTCAGCATTCTTTCCGTGGCAGCTTGCACAGTTTGAAAGAAAGAGCTTCTTACCAGTCTCAATTAACTCCTGATCGGCCACTGAAGTGACTGTCACATCGGACACGGCGGCGGTGGCCGTTACGTAACCGGCACCGCTAACTGCTAACCCAGCAACCAGGACTAGGAACGCAGCAAGTGGACTTCTGCGCGAAAACTTCTTGGATTTCTTTTGCATTCTCTGTTTCTTCCGTGGGTTACTTCAAAACGTAGATAATAAGGAACAGGCCTACCCACACAACATCTACGAAGTGCCAGTAGTAGGAAACTACGATCGAGCTGGTGGCTTCAGCGTGAGTGAATTTCTTTGCTGCGAAGGTCTTTCCAACAACAATTAGCATTGCGATTAGTCCGCCGGTAACGTGAAGCGCGTGGAAACCAGTGGTGATGTAGAAGGCGCTGGTATAAGAGTTTGTGTCAAAAGCAACGTTCTCGGTTACCAATTTGGCGTATTCCCAAGCCTGGCCGGCAACGAAGATAGCACCCAGGATGTAAGAAGCTAGGAACCATTCGGCCATACCCCATTTGATGGGGGACAATCCCGTTGCCCGAGGCTGCATGCGTTCTGCTGCGAAAACCCCAAATTGAGCCGTAAACGAGGACGCTACCAGGATCAGAGTGTTGATTAGAGCAAAGGGTACGTCTAACTTTGAAGTTTCAGCCGCCCAAAGTTCCGGAGAAGCAGTTCTTAGGCTGAAGTACATTGCGAATAGTGCAGCGAAGAACATAACCTCACTGCCTAGCCAAACAATGGTTCCTACTGAGGTTGGGCTAGGGCGGTTGATTTGCTTCG
>JBIKJD010000061.1:0-6350 GCA_044361205.1 Rhodoluna sp. | reverse complement strand
CAAGCCCTCAAAGGCGTCTCTGGCGTAACGGACTTCACCCTCAAAGATTTCGGCGAGATCTTCCTCGACAAACGCTCTGGTGAGTGCAGCGCCACCTAGGATTACCGGGTACTTGCCAGCTACTCCTCGTGTGTTCATTTCCTGAAGGTTTTCCTTCATGATCAATGTTGACTTCACCAAGAGGCCACTAAGGCCAATTACGTCGACGTTGTGCTCTTCTGCGGCGGCGAGGATTTCGTTGATTGGCTGTTTGATTCCAAGATTTACAGTGTCGTATCCGTTATTACTCAGGATTATTTCGACAAGGTTCTTTCCAATGTCGTGGACATCTCCGCGCACGGTTGCCAACAGAATCTTGCCTTTGCCCGACTCTTCCGTCTTTTCGATGTGCGGCTCTAGATGGGCAACAGCGGTCTTCATGACTTCGGCTGATTGCAAAACGAAAGGCAGTTGCATTTGACCGCTACCGAATAGTTCTCCCACTTTTTGCATCCCCGAAAGTAGGTGATCATTAATGATCTCTAAAGCCTTTTGACCTTCATCAATGGCCTCGTCCAAGTCAAGCTCCAAGCCCATACGCTCGCCATCGATAATGCGCTGACGAAGGCGTTCGTTGAGCGGCATAGCGGCTAATTCTTCCGCCCTACTGGTGCGCGCCGCCGCAGCATCTACTCCGGAGAATACTTCCAGAAAATGGGTGAGCGGGTCGAATGTCACATTGGAGTCGTCGTCATAACGTCTTCTGTCATAGATGAGGTCGAGGGCAGCGAGCAACTGCGGTTCGGGTATTTGATTCAGAGGAATAATTTTCGCTGAGTGCGCAATCGCCGACGTTAGACCGACCTTCGTGCATTCATTCAGAAACACAGAGTTCAATACCTGCCTCGCGGCTGGATTAAGGCCGAATGAAATATTAGAGATCCCTAGAGTGGATTGAACTCCCTGAAACTCGTCGTGAAGGGCCCGAATAGCTTCAATGGTTTCTATTCCGTCACGCCGGGTTTCATCCTGCCCGGTGGCAATCGGAAAGGTGAGAGTATCCACAACTATGTCGGTGAGTGCCATCCCCCAGTTTGAAGTCAGATCCTCGATTAGGCGTCTCGCTATGGCCAGTTTAGTTTCAGCTGTTCGAGCCTGGCCTGTCTCGTCGATAGTTAGGGCCACCACTGCGGCACCATGCTCACGAACAATTGGCATGATTCTCGCAAATCTTGAGGTTGGTCCATCCCCATCTTCGTAGTTGACCGAGTTGATTAGGGCTCTTCCGGCGTAGCACTCAAGTCCCGCCTCAAGAACCTCGGGTTCGGTTGAATCTAGGACCAGCGGGAGCGTCGAGGTAGTGGCGAATCGACTAACAATGTCTCGCATGTCTTGAACACCATTACGGCCAACGTAATCAACGCAGACATCGAGAGCGTGAGCACCATCGCGAGTTTGAGACTTGGCGATTTCAATGCACTCATTCCAGTTCCCAGCGAGCATGGCATCGCGGAAAGCTTTTGAGCCGTTGGCGTTCGTGCGTTCGCCAATTGAGAAATAGGTGTTTGTCTGGTCATACGGTTGATGTTGGTAGAGCGATGCTAGTCCGGGATCAAAATCAAAGGTTGGCCGGCTTGGAGTCTCCTTTGCGACTGCCATTGCAATCTGGCGAATGTGCTCTGGGGTTGTACCGCAGCATCCACCTACTAACCCAGCGCCAAATTCTCGAACAAACGCCGCTTGTGACTGCGCCAGTTCTTCAGGACCTAGAGGGTAATAAGCACCGTTGCCACTTAGGACGGGCAAGCCTGCGTTAGGCATAACGGAAACCGGCAGGTTTGAATGTTTGGCAAGGTACCTTAAGTGCTCGCTCATTTCGGCAGGGCCGGTGGCGCAGTTGAGGCCGATCGCGTCGACGCCAAGAGCTTCCAAGACCGTCAAAGCGGCACCTATCTCGGAACCCAAGAGCATTGTGCCGGTTGTCTCAATAGTGACCGACACCACTATCGGCAGACTGACGCCTGACGCACTCATGGCTCGTTTGGCTCCGATGATTGCAGATTTGGTTTGAAGTAGGTCCTGAGTTGTTTCGATTAGAAATGCGTCTGCGCCACCTTCGATCAGGCCAAGACACTGTTCTTGATACGCGTCTCGCAGGACAGCAAAAGTTTCGTGTCCAAGTGTGGGCAATTTTGTGCCGGGTCCAATAGAACCTAAAACCCAGCGATCTCCGTCAAATTCGTTAGCCACATTCTTGGCTATCTCTGCTCCAGCCTTGGCCAGCTCTCGGATTCGTTCTGGAATCCCATATTCACCAAGATTTGCAAAATTGGCGCCAAAGGTGTTCGTTTCAACGGCTTCCGCGCCCGCAGCGAAATATGACCGGTGAATGTCTGCGATTAGTTCTGGGCGGGTGACATTCAAAACTTCGTTACATCCTTCAAGTTGTTCAAAATCATCTAGTGAAGGATTTGCATCTTGAATCATCGTTCCCATCGCACCATCAGCGACAACAACTCGGGTACGAATTGCATCAAGGAATTTCTGGGAACGAGGGCTATACATTTCCTTTGAGTTTAGCAATCGGTCAACGGATAAACTTTAGAGATGGCCGGAACACTTCTAGACGCGATTGAAGGATCTTCCAAGCCTTCGCTGTCTTTTGAGTTCTATCCCCCCAAAGATGCTGATGCAGCGATAAACCTCTGGTCCACGGTGGACAAGTTATTGAACGCTGATCCAGCCTTCACCTCGGTTACGTATGGAGCCATGGGTTCCAATCAAGACACTTCACTCAGTGTGGTTCGTAAGTTGGCACCGCTGGTTCCGACTATCGCCCACCTAACTTGCATTGGTGCTAGGCGTGATGCGATTAGTCAGCTCCTTTCGGATTATTCCGAAGCCGGGGTTCAGGGTCTCTTGGCTCTTAGAGGAGACAAACCTAAAGGTTTGGATTCGTTGCCTGAAAGCGATTTCTCGACAGCGTTGAATCTCGTTGATTTAGCGGTTGGTGAGACCAGTTTTGCTGTTGGGGTGGCGGCATTTCCTGAAAAACATCCTGAGTCTCCAAACTTGGAACATGACATCAAAGTCTTGAAATTGAAGCAGGACGCTGGAGCGCAGTTTGCTATGACTCAACTCTTTTTCGAAACCGATGCCTATTGGCGTTTAATCGATAAGGCTCGACTTGCGGGAGTAACGATGCCGATAATTCCAGGCGTCATGCCAATTAGTAATGCTCGTCAGGTCATTCGAATGGCTGAAATGAGTGGCGCTGCTGTTCCAGGTTCGCTTCGCAAAAGCCTGGATAACGCACCTACCGACGAGTCTGCTCGAATAATTGGCATGGCCTTCTCAGTTGAATTGGGAACTCAACTCCTCGAGAGCGGAGCTCCGGGGCTACACATTTTCACCTTGAACCAGCACGGGGCTGCTCTCGAGCTGGCCAAGGCCGTTGGCTTGGCATAAGTCTAGATGTCGTCTCTTTGACCTAGTCTTTGAACGTGAATGAAAACCAGCTTTTTGATCTAACAAGTGATCTGCCTGAATGGGCTACAAAGCCAATTGCGGTATTCGACTTGGAAACCACCGGCCTAGACCACAGAACGGCCAGAATTGTGACCGCCTGTGCGGCACTTATTGATCAGAACGGCCACGTAATCGGAAACGATGTTGAATGGTTAGCGAACCCTGGTGTGCCAATTCCCGCAGAAGCCACGGCCGTCCACGGCATCACAAACGAAATTGCTCTGGCGCGCGGTGCTGACTTACGGGAAGTCGTGACTGGGATTATCGAAACCCTGAGCGGTTATTTCAATTCGGGAGTTCCGGTCGTGGCCTATAACGCTCCATACGATTTCACGATATTGCGTCAACACGCGGAAGACTTCGGCATCGATTGGTCGACTGAACCCATGCCGATTATTGACCCTCTGGTTCTAGACAAAAAAATGGTCAAGTTCAGGAAAGGTAACCGCAGATTAGAAACCGTGGCCGGCATCTACTCCGTGAACCTAGATGACGCTCACAACGCAACCGCGGACGCCATTGCAGCCGGACACGTTGCACAAGCTTTAGCAAGGGCATTTCCTAAAGAGTTATCTGTTTCTCTACCAGAACTGCATAAGTTGCAAGTCGCTTGGTCTGAAGAACAAGATCGAAGTTTTGCTGATTTCATGCGAAAAAGTGGCAAAACCGATTTTCAATTGAATATCGGTTGGCCTGAAAAACTCAGAGAATAATTTGATAAAAAAAGGCCTCGGATCATCCGAGGCCTTTTTCTTGAGCGGTTTACGCTCCGAAGTTCTTGTAACGTGCGTTGAATCGTTCGACTCGTCCGGCGGCATCCATGATGCGCTGCTTTCCAGTGTAGAAAGGGTGAGACTCCGAAGAGATTTCAACATCGTAGACCGGGTAGGTGTTTCCGTCTTCCCAATCAATTGTCTTGTTGCTGGTGATTGTTGAACGAGTTAGAAATGCAACTCCCGAAGCAAGATCGCGAAAAACGATTGCTTCGTACTTTGGGTGAATTTCAGCCTTCATAATTAATCCTCGAAAAGTCTTGATTTGTTGCGATGGCAACCTAAAAAACTATACCAGATTGGTTTGGACTCTGGAAGTCTCTAGTATGTCCGAACCGAATAGCGACCCGATTCTCTCGTCACGGTAAGTGGCAGACCATAGGTTTTACTTAGTAGGTCTCCGGAGAAAACCTCTTCAATTGTCCCCTGTCCGACCACTTCCCCCTTTGACATCAAGAGTGCGTGAGTGAAACCCGCAGGAATTTCTTCAAGATGATGGGTGACCATGATTATCGCGGGTGCGTCGGGAGTTGATGCATATGCTCCGAGTAGTGCGACGGTTTGCTCCCTTGAACCTAGGTCAAGGCTTGCCACCGGTTCGTCTAGAAGGAGAATTTCAGGGTCGGTCATCACAGCCCTGGCGAGTTGAACCCTCTTTTGCTCGCCGTCCGAGAGAGTTCCAAAGGCTCGCTCTGCCAATTCGGCTAGGTCCCACTCGGCTAAAACTCTTTTTGCTCGACGTTCGTCTATTTCTTCATACTGTTCTTTCCAACGGCCAGTCACTGCATAACTCGCGGTCAAAACCGTATTGAGAACACTTTCACTATTCGGGATCCTTGCGGCCAAAGAGCTTGAAGCGAAACCAACTCGCGTTCGAAGATCGAAGACATTGGTGGCACCTAGAACCTGGCCGAGTATTTCAGCCGTGCCCGATGAAGGTTGAATCTGTGCAGCTGCTACTTTGAGCAGAGTCGTCTTTCCAGCTCCGTTTGGACCAAGAACAACCCACCTCTCGTTCCCCTCGACTCGCCACGATACGCTCTTTAGAACGTCTTTGCCGTCTCGGGTCACAACCACGTTTTGAAAATCCAGTGAATTCGACATTCTTTGAGCCTAGACGAATGACTCAATAGCTCGGCGATACGTGGCAATTGTGTCCTGTGCGATTGAATCCCATCCGAAGTGATTTTCCACTCTGATTCTCCCAGCGCGTCCATAGGCAGCCAAATTAGTAAGTTCCAATGCGCGGTTCAACGCACTGGCAGTTTCGGAAATGAACTTCTTTTCGTCGATGGGGGTACCGCTACCATCGCCAAGTTGTTCGATTGGCACAAGAAAGCCTGTCACACCGTCCTCGACAACTTCGGGAATTCCACCGGTTGCGGTTGCAACGACCGGTGTTCCGCAGGCCATCGCCTCTAAGTTCACAATTCCCAGTGGCTCATATATTGAGGGGCAAGCAAAAATGGTTGCCTGAGACATCACCGCAATGAGTTCGTCTCGATTCAGGTGGCGTTCAATCCAGACAACCCCTTGCCTGATTTTTGTGAGACCATCAACCAAGTCCACGACTCTCTGGTTCATTTCAGGAGTGTCAGGTGCACCAGCGCAAATTACCAACTGGACGTCACTAGGGAGTTCCTTGGCGGCTTCGAGAAGGTATTGGAGACCTTTTTGCTGCGTAATGCGACCGACAAATAGCACCGAGCGCAGGTCTGGGTCGATTCCAAGGTTTCTTACAAGGTCAGGCTTATCAACTTTCTTGAAGACATCTAGATCTATACCGTTGTGAATCACGGACACCTTATCCGGATCAACATTCGGATAGGCGCGAAGAATATCGGCTCGCATGCCAGCGCTGACTGCAATAATTCCGCTTGCAGACTCATAGGCCGTTCGTTCAATCCAACTCGATAGGGCGTAGCCACCAGCGAGCTGTTCAGCTTTCCAGGGTCTCAGCGGTTCGAGACTGTGAGCAGTTATTAGATGAGGGATTCTGTAAAGTGGCGAAGCGATTTGCCCCGCAAAATTGGAGTACCAAGTGTGACTGTGAACCAGATCTGCACCAAT
>JBIKJD010000060.1:0-6487 GCA_044361205.1 Rhodoluna sp. | reverse complement strand
TGAGCAAAGAATGCCATCGGATGTTGAATGAGCAACCCCTACTCGAGACATTCCGAAATCAAAAGCAATCCGCTTTCCTGCCCTGAAACTAGACAATGGCCTTCTCTATAGCGACGAGAGCTTCAGTAAGAAGCGACACTTCGGAACCGCCGCCCTGAGCGAGGTCTGGCTTACCGCCACCGCCTCCTCCAAGGATTGCAGATGCTAACTTGATCAAGTCACCAGCCTTGTTTCCAGCAACAATGGCTGAACTTCCAGCCGCTACGACCAGCGAAATCTTCGAATCAACGACGGCAGCCACAACGACCACAGAATCCTCACCGGATTGAGTGCGGATTGATGTGGCCAAGCCACGCAGGTTCTCGGCGTCAAGTTGATGCCCGGCATCGGCAAGTACAAGCTTGGTAGAGCCAATCTGCTTGGCTTCGGCTATCCAGCCTGGTATCCGCTTCGAAAGTTCTGCCTGCTCGGAGACTGACAATCGCTTCTGGGTGGTCTTAAGTTCTTCAACAATCTGAGCAATTCGAATTTCGAGACCAGCAGTTGGAACCTTAACAAACTCGGCCAGTCGAGAAACCAAAGCGCGCTCGTATGCCAGGGAACGGAAGGCCTCCATTCCAACTAACGCTTCTAGGCGCCTTGACCCGGAACCTACGGAAGACTCAGCCCCGAGTGCCACCAAACCCACCTGACTAGATCTAGTAACGTGCGTGCCACCACAAAGTTCGCGTGACCACGGCCCACCTATTTGTACAACCCGAACCAATTCATCATATGTTTCCCCAAATAGGGCCACCGCGCCGAAATCCTTAGCTTCGGCTTGGCTCATAAGTTGAGCGCTCACAGCAAGATCACGGCGAATCGCTAGATTGGTTACTTCCTCAACCTCAGACTTGGTCTCTAGCGACAGAGCCTGGTTGTATGAAAAATCTAGGCGGAGATACCCTGGCTTGTTGTAGGAACCAGACTGCAGGGCAGATGGACCAAGAACTTCTCGCAAAGCGGCGTGAAGGATATGAGTGGCAGAGTGGGCCTGGCATGCGCCAAGTCGCCATTCCTCATCCACCACTGTCTGTGCTTTGGACGCGAGAGCCACTTCGCCCTGGCGAACCTTTACTTTGTGTGAGACTAGCCCTTTTACGGGCTTTTGAACATCAAGAACATCAAGAACAAAACCGTCACCAATAATCAAACCCGAGTCGGCTGCCTGCCCACCCGACTCCGCATAGAGACTGGTGGCGTCCAGAATAACTTCACCAAAGGCACCTGATTTCAGAGTGTCGACCGATGAGCCCTCTTGAATCAAACCAAGCACCTTGGCATCAGTCGCTAATTCGTCGTAGCCGGTGAATTTAGTGGTTCCCTTTGCTCGAAACTCAGAGTAAACCGAGAGGTCGGTTCCGCCAAGTTTCTTCTCCCTGGCATCGGCTTTGGCACGGTCCTTCTGTTCCAACATTAGAGCTGTGAATCCGTCCCGATCAACTGTAAGCCCCGATTCCTCAGCTATCTCAAGGGTGAGGTCAATTGGGAAGCCATAGGTGTCGTGCAGAAGGAATGCCGCCTCTCCCCCTAAGGTCTTTCCATTAACCTGTTTAGCCGTGGAGATAGCCTCATCCAATACCAGCGAACCACTCGTCAAGGTTCTTAGGAAAGCCTCCTCCTCGGCTACGGCAGAAGCACAAATTCGTGAAAAGTCTGATTCCAATTCTGGATAAGACTCCTTCATGGCATTCTTGGATACCGCGAATAGCTCTCCCATAACTGGTTTAGATACGCCCATGAGTCTCATGGCTCGAATAGTTCGACGAAGAAGGCGACGCAGGACGTAGCCTCGTCCATCATTTCCCGGACTAACTCCATCACCAATAAGCATCAAGGCGCTGCGGACGTGATCGGCTACTACTCGCAATCGAACATCGTCGTCGGCGTTCGCCCCATAGGTTTTTCCAGACAGCCGCGCAGCCAAATCAAGAACCGGGCGGACCTCGTCAATCTCGTATAGGTTCTCGACACCCTGCATAAGAAAAGCGACACGTTCGAGACCCATTCCAGTGTCGATGTTCTTCTTCGGAAGTTCACCTAGTATCTCGAAATCATCTTTGCCAAGACCTTTACCCCGCTCGTACTGCATGAATACGAGGTTCCAAATCTCGATGTAACGATTATCGTCAACCTCAGGGCCACCTTCTGCGCCATACGCAGGGCCGCGATCGTAGTAGATTTCGCTGCAGGGTCCGGCTGGACCCGGTTGACCGGTGGACCAGAAGTTATCCTTCATCCCAAGTCGCTGAATGCGTTCCACCGGCATGTTGGCAATCTCTCGCCAAAGCTCGATGGCCTCGTCGTCATCCTTGTAAACAGTGACCCAAAGGAGTTCAGGATTCAGACCAAGCCCGCCACTAGCCTGCGGAGAGGTTAAGAATTCCCATGCATAGCTGATGGCCTCTCGCTTGAAATAGTCACCGAAAGAGAAATTACCGTTCATCTGGAAGAAGGTTCCATGACGAGTAGTCTTTCCTACCTCTTCTATGTCGAGAGTGCGAATGCATTTCTGCACCGACGTTGCCCGCGCAAATGGAGCTGGCACTAACCCAGACATGTAAGGAATAAAGGGAACCATTCCCGCGACCGTGAAAAGCAGCGATGGGTCTTCGCTAATGAGCGAAGCGGAAGGAACTACGGTGTGATCCTTGCTAGCGAAGAAATCGAGCCAACGCCGCCTAATCTCAGCGGTTCTCATGACTTACTTGGCTGACTTTGGAGACGACGTCTTTTTTGGTCTCACTGAACTTGGTCGCGCCAACTCTTCTTCGTAGCCGCTTGTGAACGCAGCCACCAAACTACTTAACTGGCTTGTAGCCTGATCATAAGCAGCCTTCGCTTTGGGGTTTTTCTCAATCTGCTTGGCTGCTATTAGTCCAACTGTAATTCCCGCGGCTAACCAAAATACTTTTTTCATTGCGCCCCTACTTCTTCTTGCCTATAAAACTCGAAATGCCTTTTATGTAACCGGCTAACTTCATCAGAGGTGAGCCCACAGAAGCTGTGAAAACGCTAACTAGTCCCTGGAGGCTCTCACTCATATTTGCCACTCGGTCAGTAATCTCATCTAACTTGTTTAATTGCTTGTTAGTCAATTCGACCGTTTCGTTGATACCCGAGAGCAGTGAAGGAAGGGTGGCATTGATTTCTTTCACGGTCACTTTCGATTCCCCGATTAACCGACCGAGCTTAATCAACGGGTAACCGAGGAACAAAACAAATAAAGCTAACGCTGAAGCTGCTATTAGACCAGCTATCTCGCCACCGCTCATCGGGTTCCTAACTTCTGGATTTGGTTATCGAGCTGCGTAATACTCAACAACAAGCTGTACTTCACAGGTAACAGGAACTTCGGCACGCTTAGGCCGACGCGTCAAAGTTGCCTGAAGTTTGTCTAGCTGAACGTCTAGGTATCCAGGAACAGGCGGAAGGAGGTCAACGTGACCGCCAGCTGCAGCAACCTGGAAAGGTTCAGTCTTTTCGCTCTTCTCGTGGACGTGAATTGTCTGACCTGGCTTCACTCGAAAGCTTGGGCGGTCAACACGTTGACCGTTGACCAGAATGTGACGGTGCACAACCATCTGACGTGCCTGAGAGATAGTGCGAGCGAATCCAGAACGCAGAACGAGAGCGTCTAGACGCATTTCTAGTAGCTCAACAAGGTTCTCACCGGTTAGGCCCTCGGTTCGCTTTGCTTCAACGAAGGTATTACGTAGTTGAGCTTCGCGTATTCCGTACTGAGCGCGCAGACGCTGCTTCTCGCGGAGGCGAACGGCGAAGTCGCTATCGGTCTTACGCTTAGTGCGTCCGTGTTGACCTGGAGCGTAAGGACGCTTCTCAAGGTACTTGGCTGCTTTTGGAGTAAGTGCTAGTCCTAGAGCGCGCGACAAACGAGTTTTACTGCGGGTACGTGAAGTTTTAGACACGTGTTCCTTTCAAAAAGGTAAATAGACAAATTGAACGTGCTTCTAATGCTCGGCTAATGAGCACTAATTTTCTCGTCTCGCAGCCAGAGAGATTGAGAAAATTAGCAACCTTCCTAGGTTAGCAACAATTTTTACTAATTTCCACGAACAATCTTGCGAAGCTTTGCCCAAAGTACGGCCAATTCGCTTTCATCTCCAATGCTCCGAGGCTTAAAGTAACTGCGAGGCCGAACGTCCACAGGTAGATAATCTTGACGAACCACGGAATTCCCATCATCGTGCGGATAGATGTAGCCGTGACCATGCCCAAGTTCTTTCGCCCCTAAATAGTTTGAAGACTTTAAGGGAGTCGGCACAGCCCCTGCCAAACCAGATCGAACGTCAGATAACGCCTCGTTAACAGCCCGATACGCTGAATTGGATTTGGGCGCAAGTGCAAGGTAAATAGTCACCTGCGCAAGCGCAATGCGGCTTTCCGGCATTCCAACTAGACCAACCGACTGCGCACATGCCGTGGCTAGTACTAGCGCGTTGGAATCTGCTAAACCAATGTCTTCTGAAGCTAAAATCATCAGCCGGCGGGCTATGAACCTAGGGTCTTCACCGCCCTCAATCATCCTGGCTAGCCAGTAGATAGCCGCATCGGCGTCTGAGCCACGAACGGACTTAATGAAAGCGCTTATGATGTCGTAGTGATCGTCCCCGTCCCTGTCATATCGAACACGAACGTCAGAAAGTGCTATTTCAAAGTCTTGCACTTCGATGACACATTCAGAAGCCTGCCCAGATCTTTTCCATGCCGTAAATGCGAGGGCGTCCAGGGAGGTTAAGCATCGTCTAGCATCTCCAGTGGAAACTGAAACTAACTGCTCTAGGACACCTTCGCCCAGTGAAACGAGCCCATTGAAACCTCTAACGTCGGAAAGTGCACTTTCGACCAATCGCACAAGGTCCTGCGGTTGAAGTGCTTGCAACTGCACAACTAGCGATCTTGAGATAAGCGGAGAGACGACGCTAAACGAGGGGTTCTCGGTAGTAGCGGCGACCAAGGTAACCCAGCCAGCCTCGACCGCCGGCAATAGGGAGTCTTGCTGCGACTTTGAGAATCTGTGTATCTCATCGAGAAAGAGAACGGTTTCCAGATTGTAAAGCTCCAGATCCAACTTCGCTTTTTCAACGACGTCTCTGACATCCTTCACGCCCGCCGAGATGGCACTCAGTTGAACCAATTTACGGTTCGCTTGAGAGGCAAGGATGTTGGTAATCGAAGTTTTGCCTGAGCCAGGAGGGCCCCAAAGAATTAAGGATTGACCGCCTCGAGTTCCAGACGTCAATAGACGATTGAGTGGCGATCCAACCTTTAGAAGCTCCTCCTGTCCAACGAGTTGGGTGAGGCTAGTGGGTCTCATTCTGGACGCTAACGGTTCAACTAGTTCGAAAATAATCGTCAGGTTCACACTTCTAGGCTACGCCAACACCACTGGGCAACATCTCAAGTAAACTAGGCGAGAATGTTGGAGGAAACATGTCTAAACCAAAACCGAAACTCTCTAAAGCTGCGGCGGAACGTGTCGCTAACTATGAAGCGAAGTCAACGCTTGTGGAAGGCCGCATTGCTACCCGTAAGAAAGATAATTTTGTCTCTCTTGGAATAATCGCGGGTGCCATCGTTGTGGCGCTAGCGGGTCAATTTGCCTACTTCAACATCGGTCCCGGCGTCCCAAAGCCTACCGAAATCAAAACTGCTCCCGATCCGTCACTGGCTGAAAACAGAGTATGGACTGGCACTCTCAACCTAGCCAGCGCAGAACTTGAATTCGAATTATTTGGTGATAAGGCTCCACAGGCAGTTGCAAACTTCGTTTCATTGGCTAAGGCTGGATTTTTCGACACGACCAGTTGCCATAGGTTAACCACAGAACGCATCTACGTTCTTCAATGTGGCGACCCTGCTGGCACCGGTGCCGGAGGGCCAGGTTACAGTTTCGGACCTATCGAGAACGCTCCCGAGGACGACCTTTACGCCGCGGGAGTCATCGCCATGGCCCGTCAGGGTGGAAATGCGTCGAGTATGGGATCACAGTTCTTCATCGTATATAGCGATAGCACGATTGGTTCCGATGCCGCTGGCGGCTACACAGTTTTCGGGAAGGTTACCAAGAACCTGGACGCCGTTTCCAAACTCGCGGCAATTGGCACTAACAACGGCTCTTCTGATGGTTACCCAAAGAACCCGATTCCTCTAACTTCAGTGACTGTAAAATAGCCACATCCTCAAGAAAGTAGTAGGCGCTCTTATGACCACCAATTCGTTCGGTCGAGTAGACGAAGATAACAACGTTTACGTTGTTGAACTCAATGGTGAAAGAAAAGTCGGCCAGATGCCTGGCGTATCGGCTGAAGAAGCGATCGAATACTTTGTTAGAAAGTATGAAGCGCTCGAAGGCTCGGTGAAACTGCTTGAACAACGTGTCAACAAGAAGGCTGACGCCGATTCAATTAGCAAGGCAGCTGCAAAA
>JBIKJD010000059.1:0-6517 GCA_044361205.1 Rhodoluna sp. | reverse complement strand
AACGACCCCGTTGTCGAAAAGGAGCGCCTTCGGTCGGCGATCCAAACTCTGATTACAGATTTTGAAGAGTTGGCAAGCTCAGCCGAGGTAGAGATCTCCGAAATTCTCTTAGCCCTAGCAGCTCTGGCTAATGATGAAGCACTTTTTGCCGCGGCGAGTCAGTACATCGATGCCGGGTGGAGTGCTGGTACTTCAATCAAATTGGCGATTGCTGATATCACGGAAATCTTTCAGGACGACCACACCCTTAGCGAGCGAATCGCCGACCTTGAGGATTTGGCTTCAAGAATTGGCGTGATCTTGTCTGGTGGAGAAACAGATTTTTCGATTCCCACGGATTACGACCTGGTTCTTCTGGCGGAAGACCTTTCACCGGCGATAACCGCGCAGTTGCCAAACAACGTCGTTGGCATTGTTACCCGGCTGGGTGGGCTAACCAGTCACACAGCAATAATTTGTAGGGCAAAAGGTATTCCCGCCCTCGTGGCCGCTACTGACTGCATGAAACTGACAAACGGAGACAACGTTTTGGTTGACCCGGTCGGCAATCGAGCGGTCCCAGATGCAACTGCAGCAGCAGCCACTCCGGCGCAGAGCTTTTCCAAAAAGTTTTCTAACCCACTCGTGCCCGTGATGGCTAACGTTGGTTCTCTCGATGAGGCGCTAAGCGCTAAAAACAATCTCGCCATGGGGGTTGGTCTTCTAAGGACTGAGTTTTTATACCTGCTAGAAAGCGAATTGCCCAGCGTTGATTCACAGGTGATGATGTTTGAGGAATTACTTGAGGTAGCACCCGAAGGAAAGATTATCGTTCGCACTCTCGACCCAGAGGGGGACAAGGAACTACCCGCTTTAGGTTTTCCAAAGATTGGTTTCCGCGAACTGAACGGATACCGAATCCTGGAATTGCACCCTCAATTTCTTGACGGTCAACTAACTGCCTTGGAAACCGCCAGAAAATCCACCGGGCGAGAAGTTTCCGTGATGGCCCCAAACATTGGGTCGGCGGAAGAGGCGAAGCAATTTGCTGAGTTTGCTCGAGAACGTGGCAACTTCGAAATTGGTGTGATGGTTGAACTAACTTCCATTGCTGGGCAAATCCGCGAACTGCAAGGAATTGTTGACTTCGTCTCGGTGGGCACTAACGATCTTGCCCAACACCACTTTGATTTCGATCGTTACTCCAGTGAAGTGCCGGATGATGTGACCTACTGGAACCCAGGATTCATCGCCCTTTTGCAGAGCATTGCTCATGGGGCCAAGGAAGCTGGAATCAGTGCCAGTGTCTGCGGAGAATCTGCGAGCGACCCTGCTTTCGCCTGTGTCTTGGTCGGGTTAGGGTTCAATTCTCTAAGTGTCGGTTCCGCGCAAGTCGCAAAGATTCAAGAAGTTCTCAAATCAATTAGTTCGGACGATGCCAAGGAACTGGTAACAATTGCCCTAAAGGCCAACTCTGCCGACCAAGCTAAAAACATAGTTACAGAAAAACTCTTATCGCTGTAGCCAAACCGTGGTGTTACCCGGCACTTTTCCGCCAACCAACTTAGACGTCGTGAGAATCACTCGACCTTCCGGCAACTTGACCGGCTTGCTGCCAAAGTTGGTGAACGACTCCCAGCCATTTGGTCTGCGAAAGTGCAGAACCGGCTTGGCAAAGTGTTTAATCCAGGTCAGCGACTCTTCGGTTTGCAGTTGCTTACGCAGTGCTAGAGCCAAACGGTAGAGGTTTAGGGATGAGCCTTCATCTTTATTTTGAATTTCAACGTTGACATCCTTGAACCAATCGGGTTGAGGAAGGTGAGAGCCGCCTGGGCCGAAACCGAATGAGGTCCCGTTTGAAGTCCAAGGCATTGGCACACGACAACCGTCGCGGCTGATTGAGCCCTCGGCGCGGAACCACTGAGGGTCCTGCATCTGATCGCTTGGAATGTTCAGTGGCTCGTGCAGACCCAGTTCTTCACCCTGATAAAGGTAGGTGGACCCAGGCAACGCCAAAATCAGCATCGAAGCGGCCTTGGCGCGAGCCGAACCAAGTTCGAAATTGATTTTCGATTCACGGTTTGGGCTTCTAAACCATTTCGGAAGGTTTTCTAGTGACTCTTGGTCTAGCCCAAAGCGAGTAGCGTGGCGCACCACGTCGTGGTTCGAAAAGACCCAGGTGGTGCTGGAACCAAAGGAGTCCGCTTCACCCAACTGAAAATCGATGGTCTTCCGGAACCCCTTATGGCTCCAAGGTTGACCGAGTAGATCAAAACCGAATGCCTGACCGAGACCTTCTTCGCTGGCGTAAGGCGCGCGGCGGTTTGGGTGAACCCAGGCTTCAGCCACAGCAACGCGAGGTGGATCGTATTGGTTGAAAACCTGTCGCCAGGTTTTGTAAATCTCGTGTACCTCATCGCGGTCGAACAGGTCATCCGTTCCGTCGTTCTTCATGACCTTCAAGTCAAAACTGAGGCGTTCGGGTAGGTGTCCATCTTTGAGGTTCTTGGTTAGCGCGTGAGCGACATCGATTCGATAGCCATCTACTCCGCGGTCCGACCAGAACTTGATGGTCTTCAAGAAATCTTCGCGCACCTCTGGGTTGTCCCAATTGAAATCCGGCTGCTCTTTCGCAAAGAGGTGCAGATACCACTGGCCGGGGGTGCCGTCTGATTCCGTAACTCGAGTCCAGCCGGTTGGGCCGAAATGGCTGATCAGTTCGGATGGGCGAATTTCGCCGTTCTCTCCCTTGCCGTCTCTGAAAATGTAGCGGTCACGTTCTGGCGAACCCGGTTTGGCTTTCAGTGCTTCCTGGAACCAAACATGCTGATCGCTCGAGTGATTCGGAACGATGTCAACAAAGATTCGAATTCCGGCGGCATGAAGCTTTTCGACCATCTCGTCGAACTCGGCCAAGGTTCCGATTCGTGGGTCGACATCGCGGTAGTCGGCAACGTCGTAGCCGCCGTCGGCTAGCTCTGAAGGATAGTGCGGGCTCAGCCAAACTGCGTCCACACCAAGTTGCTTCAGGTAGTCAATACGGCTGATGATTCCCTTTAGGTCGCCGATTCCATCGCCGTTGTTGTCAGCAAAACTACGAGGATAAATCTGATAGACGACGGCTTGACGCCACCAGTTCTTTGGACCTTTTAGGAATGTGTGCTCAGCCATGAATCCAATAGTAGCGACAGTCTTCGATTAAGTGGATTCGGCAGTTCTAGGTGCCAATTTTCACGATGTGAGCGTACGTTGAAGATTGTGTTAGCTCTCGCTTGCCCAGTTTGTGTGTGAGTTTTTGGATTGGGTGGTGCTCAAGTAAATCCTCAAACCTGATTGGATCGAATTCGGTGAAAAGAAGTTCGCGCTGCAATATGTGAGGTTCATTTGCGTCTTCAAAAATCATCGAATCAACTTCTAACTTAAATCTTGGATCAGAAAAGTACAGGCAGGTGAAAACGTCATGGAACATAAAATATCCCAGAAGTTTTTGATTCTCATTCCAATAGTCAATAAGCGTTTCGTACAGCATGGTGACGACGTAGTTTCCTTTTTCACACGACAAAAGCCAACTAGCCAATCTTGAGTTTGAGTACCTAAAAGAGAAAAACCCGGAAGGCTCCATTCTCTTCAGAATTTCATCACGAACGTCGCGAGCCACCCAGACTGTAGCATCCAGCCAAATACCTCCGTGCTTGGCTAGCAGGCCCGCCCGAAGTATGTCTGAGTAATGAGCGCGATATCCCGCAGTCCGCTGTGTCACTAATTCTGGGACATCCAGATACTCACCTAAGTTTGAATCATCTAAAACGACCAAGTTTTTGGCCCCGAACACTGTGCCCATTTGTCTAATGCAGGATTGCACCAAAGGGGTCGCTTGGTTTGCTCCCTGGCCCCAGTAAACGAAAACCTTGGCAACCGATTTTTCCGAGATTGTTGAGTGAGACGCAGCTTTCACTGAGATTTCAGCAACTCGTGATTTCAAGAAATCCAGAATCTCAAGACGCTTCTCGAAACTTCTCAGACTAATTAAACTCGAGGTCGAGGGGTCGTCGTAGGTCTTAACCATTTTGATTAGCGCCTCGCTTGCCTGTGGCAATCTATTGACGTAGTTCGTAACGGCAGTGACTGCGCCTTTTTGATTTTTCTCGAAAATGTACCGCCGGAGTAGCCTGAGATTGAATTGATTCAAAAATGGCAGACGCGCAAAGACGCCGAGTAAAAAAGTTTTGATTGGATCCCCCTATTCCTCGAATCTACCATTATCAAAATTCCCTGTTAGTCGAAGCCTGGCTATCTAGACTTGGTGTCATGAAGGTCCGATTGAGTAATGTTTCCCTCCCACTCGCGAACGCATTCGAGTTTGTCGCTCGAGGAGCAACAGCTGTGGCAAGGAGACTCCGTCCTAGTGTGGGCCGCAACAATTACTCTTCAAGCAGTCGATTCGCAGTTATCTTCAACGGCAGGACTAACTTTCTCTATCAACTGAAGCTTTGGCTGCCAGCCTTTGAATTACTCGGGGAGCCGTTCGACATTTTGATTCGCAGAGAAGATTTGCTAGAGCCGATCAACAAACTGACCAAACGTCGAGTGTTCTTAGTTGACGACTACACCGGTTTGGCTAAGAATCCCAACCTGAAACTTATTTTTTATGTGAACAATGCCCCCTTTAACTCCGAGGCCGTTAAGTTCACTAATTACACCCATGTTCAACTTCTTCACGGAGACAGCGAAAAAACGGCGTCGTTCAATCCGGTTACCAGTATGTTCACCAAGATTTTTGTTTCAGGTCAGGCAGCCGTGGACCGTTATGAACGCAACGGCGTACTGGTTCACCCAAAGAAGTTTGTTCTCGTTGGTCGCCCACAGCTAGGAGGCATCCAGGTTCGCAAGAAGGTTGAGAATAAAAAGCCCCTGACGGTTCTGATTGCACCAACCTGGGGTGGTTCGGCCGCGGGTGAGACTTACACAAGTCTGAGTCTGGCGCCGGGCTACGCAAGAGAGTTAGTAGCTCTTGGTCATCGAGTGGTCTTTAGGCCGCACCCGTTCTCACACACCAAGGCAAGTGACCGGGCAATCATCAAGGAAGTTCACGACATTCTTGCGGCCGACGCAAAAACCCATGTCTTTGGGGCTGCCGCGGAGCAAGACCTGCCAATCACCGACTGCATAAACATGTGTGATCTTGCCATCAGCGACCTTTCTGGAATTGTCAGCGACTGGCTCTACTCACTAAAGCCATACATTTTGGTGAGCATGGACGAATCCAAAGCGGCTTTTGAGAAACGCTACCCAATCGCATCTGGTGCCTCTGTGGTTACTCCCGGCGAGCGTTTGGAAGGACCTTTGAAAGACACCGACGCCAAGCTTGCGAAACGCATGGAAATTCGCGAGTACTACATAAAGAATGCCGATGCCAAAGATGTCGCCGCACTGTTTGTTCGGGAAACCGAAGCCATTTTGGGGAAGAAACTGGCGAGCGGCGCTAAGTAGTGTGCCTTGCCGTTCCTAGCCTAAACTTGGGGTTATGTCTTTACAGGTCGTAATTCTTGCCGCTGGAATGGGTACACGTTTGGCCCGTCCGCTGCCTAAGCCACTAACCGAACTTCGCGATGGTCGCTCCATCATGAAACAGCAGATCGATAACATCAAGGCTGGTTTCGGTGAAACCTACCGGTTGATGATTGTGGTCGGCTTCAAGTTGGAAGCCATCATCGAACGTTTCCCTGAAGCGACCTTTGTTTACAACGAACTATACGACCAGACCAACACCTCCAAGTCATTACTGAAGGCTCTTAAGGCTTCTGGTGACGGCGGAGTTCTTTGGATGAACGGCGACGTGGTTTACGACCCTGAAGTTCTAAACCGTGTGAAGCCTCAAATTGAGGCAAACCAGTCGTTCATCGTGGTTAACACCTCGAAAGTCAGCGACGAAGAGGTTAAATACACTCTTGACGCCGATGGATTCATCGATGAACTTTCCAAGGTTGTCGTAGGTGGCCTCGGCGAGGCGGTTGGCATCAACTACGTTTCCGCTAACGACAAGGTAAAGCTAATTGCTCGCCTTGACGAGGTTGGAGACCAGGACTACTTTGAGCGCGGCATTGAAGTTGCCATCGAGCAAGACGGCCTGAAGTTTCAGGCAATTGACATCTCTGACCTTTACGCAATTGAGATCGACTTCGACGAAGATCTTCAGCGCGTGAACGAAATGTTCTAAGGAGCGAAATGTCTCAAAACTTTAAGGTAACCAAGGCCCTGATTCCAGTTGCCGGCCTTGGAACCCGATTTCTACCTGCCACCAAAGCCATGCCAAAGGAAATGCTTCCTCTGGTCGACAAGCCGGTCATTCAATACGTCGTTGAAGAGGCAGTTGCAACCGGACTGACCGACATTCTGATGATCACCGGACGCAACAAGAGCGCCTTGGAGAACCACTTCGACCGAGTTGCAGAACTTGAACAGACTCTTATGGCAAAGGGTGATGAAGACCGACTCGAGCAAGTTCAGGAGTCAACCGAACTGGCCGACATTTACTACA
>JBIKJD010000058.1:0-6605 GCA_044361205.1 Rhodoluna sp. | reverse complement strand
TTTTTCGTGGTGGTCGCAAGCCCGGCAAGAACCGTATCTGGTGCAGAGATGGCGAAGTCGTCGCGGTGGTGTTCACCTACGTTGAAGTTGTCTAGACCCAATTCGTCGGCAAGTTGGCCCTGGGCAATCAGGTTGCGGATGGTAAGACCTGCGGAAATCGGGTTGCCGTCAAGGTCATTGGACATGTCGCCAAAGGTGTCGAGCCCAAATCTTACTTTTGAATTAGTGGTCATAGTTGCTGTAAACCGCTCTGTTGAAGCAAATGTTCCCGCTAGTCGGCTGCGGCCAGCTGTCCGCAGGCTCCATCGATTTCCTTGCCGCGAGTGTCGCGGAGGGAGGTTGGCACTCCGGCTTTCTCGAGTCTTCGGATGAACTCAATCGTCGCTTGCTCGGTGCTGGCGGTCCAAACCGAACCGGGCGTGGGGTTGAGCGGAATTGGGTTTACGTGAACCCAGCCCTTTCCGCGCGCATTCAGCTTTTCGGCCAATAGATCGGCGCGCCACGGATGATCGTTCATGTCGCGAATAAGGGCGTACTCAATGGAAACTCGTCGACCGGTTTTATCGAAGTAAGCCCGTGCGGCGTCGAGCGCTTCATCCACTTTCCACTTCGAGTTCACTGGAATCAGTTCGTCGCGGAGTTTGTCGTCTGGGGCGTGAAGGCTCAGTGCGAAAGTCACCGGAATTTGCTCATCGGCCAGTTTGATGATCGAAGGCACCAGCCCAACAGTTGAGACGGTGATGTTTCTGGCCGACATTGCCAAACCGTTTGGAGCGGGAGCAACCATGGTCTTGACCGCGCTCATCACTCGGTTGTAGTTCGCCAGCGGCTCACCCATGCCCATGAACACGATGTTGTTGACGCGCTCTTCCCCATTGCCACGCTTCTTACCGCCGAGCTCACCTTCGGTGATTGCCTTGTTCGCGGCAACAATTTGCGCAACGATTTCTGCCGCGGACATGTTTCTGGTGAGACCAGCTTGCCCAGTGGCGCAAAACGGACAGTTCATTCCGCAGCCGGCCTGGCTTGAAACGCAGAGAGTGATGCGGGTTGGGTAGCGCATCAAAACGGATTCAACCAAAGCTCCGTCGAAAAGGCGCCATAGGAACTTAATGGTGTCGCCGTTATCTGTTTGCAGACGCTTTACCTCGGTAAGTAGCGGTGGGAAAAGTTCGGCAACTAAGGCTTCTCGACCCTCTTTAGGCAGGTCGGTCATCTCACTGGCTTGATCGGTGTGGTGAACAAAGTAGTGGGTGGCTAGCTGCTTGGCGCGGAAGGCTGGCAACCCTAGGCTCTTTACTTTTTCAGCTCGTTCCTCTACCGAGAGGTCGGTGAAGTGGGTTGGGGGTTGACCCCTTCGTTTCTGTTCAAATTCCAGAAGCGGCTTACCGTCGGCGCCGAGTTTTTGAGACCAACCTTCGGTGCGTGGCCGAACCTGCCGTACTTCGTTCATGTTCACTCCTGGAGGTTGGCTGCTTTTCAAGTTTAAGGGAATCGTTCGGTTTACCATTAGTGAAGAAGTTTTTAGCGAAAAGAGGATCCCATGGTCGGTTCAAGTATTTTGGTTTACGCTGAGCGGGTTGGGGGCAACCTTGGGGAAATCGAGAAGCTGCTAAAAGGCCCCCTCAAAGACTTCGAAGGCGTGCACGTTCTTCCGTTTTTCCACCCGTACGACGGCGACGACGCCGGCTTCGACCCAATTGATCACAAGATAGTTGACCCTCGGCTCGGTGACTGGAGCGATTTCAAGCGGATTTCGGAAACTCACGAACTTACCGCAGATCTCATTGTGAATCACTCTTCATACCTTTCACCCGAGTTCCTGGACTGGCAAGAAAAGGGTGAAGCTTCGGAGTATGACGGACTGTTCCTAACCTTCGACGTAGTTTTCCCAAACGGTGGTTCAGAAGAAGGAATCACTTCGTTCTATCGCCCCCGTCAGGGGCTACCGTTCACCGCCTACGAGGTCAACGGACGTCGTCGTTTGGTTTGGACCACTTTCATGCCAAGCCAGGTCGACATCGACATCAAGCACGAAGCCGGTCAGAAGTATCTTCGAAACGTTCTAGAGGCATTGAAATCCGGAGGAGTAAAAGTTGTTCGCCTCGATGCCGTTGGTTACGCGGTTAAGACCCCGGGCACCGACTCGTTCATGACCGAAGAAACCCTGAAGTTTGTTGAAGAGATCACCGAACTGATTCACTCTTACGGGATGCGTGTCCTAGTTGAGGTGCACGCTCACTACACCCAGCAGCAAGCGATTGCTCCCTTAGTTGACCTGATCTACGACTTCCAAACGGCACCGCTTCTGCTTCACTCGTTCTTCACCGGCACGGTCGACAAGCTAGACCTTTGGTTCCAACAGCGTCCGACCAACTGCCTAAACGTGCTTGATACTCACGACGGCTATGGTGTCATCGACGCTGGGCCTATCAACGGCAAACCAGGTCTAATTACCCAGGACGACATGGCCTTCATCTTTCAGAAGGCTGCTGAAAACACCGACGGCCACTCCGACATCGCGTCCGTGGTTCCGCAGTGGTTCACTCTTCCTCACCAGATCAACGCCACGTTGCCAAACATCTTGGCGAACGACACCGCCTACTTCATCAGTCGTGCGGTTCAGTTTTTCCTACCGGGCGAACCTCAGGTGTACTACGTTGGGTTATTCAACGGCATGGACGACCAGGAGCTTTTCCGCAAGACCGATCAGGGGCGTGATGTGAACCGCCACAACTACACCCCTGCCGAAATCGAAGACGCATTGAAGCAGCCTGTGGTTCAAGGAATAATCGCTCTAGCTCGTTTGCGTAAGCACAACGCTTTCAATGGAACGTTCGCTTGGGCGGTAAACAGCTCAAACCAAATGACTCTTGGTTGGGAAAACGGCTCTGATGAAATCCGTCTGCAATTTGTAACTGCTGTTGGGGCTCCAAGTTTCGTAATCGAAGTGGTAACCGACGGCGTTGCTCAGCGTTTTGACAGCGTGGAAGAGTTCAGCAACTACTAATTGAGCTTCACATAGCTAGTTACGCTAGCCCCATTCAGAATGTCATTTCCCACATAGGTGATCTGCACCTTGTAACTGCCCCGATATTTGGGTGAAGTGATGGTCTTCGTGGCCGTTCCCGTTGATGAAGTTTTTAGAACATACGTTTTTCGATTGAAAACCAATGTCACCGTCTGGTTTGCCATCGGCGTCCCGAAGGCCGTCTTCAAGGTTGCCTTTAGCGTCATCGTTCGGTTTCTGGCGATACTTTTGGTGCCCTTGTAGGCAGCGATCGAACTGCTCTTGGTGAACTCACATGGCACGTTCACGTCTAGGTTTAGTGCGGTGTCAATGTACTGCACCCGAGTTTCTGGAGCACCGGTGAAGCCCGGTTGACTGAGGCACTGGCTTATGGCAACTGGTTCCCCGTCGGTGCCAACGGCATTCCAAGCTTCGTGATCGGAGAACGCCTTGGTGTTCCCGGTAATCGCCTCCCAGTGACTATTGACGGAATAGATGCCCACTTTTCGAACCTTCGCTACCGACTCTAGGAAATACATCGCACCCTGGAGGTTTGCGACATTGAGGCTTCTGGCCTGAGTGGCACTCAGAAAGTTATCGCTCGGTAGGTTGTCATCCAAACCTCGCCAACTGTTAATTCGCTCAACGTCCAACCACCAGGTGCGGCCGTTTAGGTTTCCCCAACCAAGAACGGAAAAAGCTGCTTTGGCTCGGTCGTAGGAATCTCTGGCAGCTCGATAACCGTAAAGAAAGGCGCAAGCGGTTGAGTTCTTGTTGCTGGTGTAACAGGTCTTTCCAGCCACACTGCCCGATGTGTATCGGGAAGACAGATTTGGGCCGGGGTTTCCAGTATTGACATACAGCTCTACCGATTGGCCAGCCCAGATAAGTTGTTCAAGAAGGCACTCATTAGTTGTGTAGACGATGCCGTCGTTAATCCCAACCACCTTGAAGGCGCCGTCGGTTGGCACGGTGTTCATCCGGTCGCACTGAGGCCAAGAGATGTCGTAGCCGTAGTTGGCCTCGACGGCAACTGCGGGAAGTGCCGTGAACACCAGCATGGTGGCGATACCGACTGAAAGAATACGTTTCATCAAAATCAGTTTGCCTCAGAAACCTGTGAGTTGACTCCGACCGTCTTCTTGAAAAACCCCGCTAGGTTTGTTGAATGGACTCAAAAGAATTTTCCAAGTTTTTGGCTTCTCGACGAACCACTCGAGACTTTCTTCCGACGCCGGTTCCTGAAAGCCTCATCGACGAAATCATCGCCGACGGCCTGACCTCTCCGTCCTGGTCAAACACTCGTCCAATCATGATTGCCGTTGCCACCGGAGAAGTGCGCGACCGGATGAGTGCCGAGTTCCTGGAGCGTTGGAAAATCGTGGCGCCTGCCAGAGGAAACCGATGGGAGCAATTCAAGCTTCTGTTTACCAGACGCGGATTGCCGACCAGTAACTCACTTATCGCCAGGCCATATCGACCAGATCTGCTCCCGCGAGCGCAACGAGTTGGGGCCGAACTATTTAAGCACCTCGGCATCGACCGCAAAGACCGGGTTGCCAGAGACGCCGCTTGGGCGAAAAACTATGAGTTTTTTGGAGCTCCGGTTGAGCTATTCATATTGACTCACACCAGCCTTGGCAAGTTCTCGGCGAATGATGCGGGACTATTTGCGATGAACCTAATGCTCAGTGCCCATTCCAGAGGCCTAGGCACCTGCGCTCAGGGCGCTGTTGGAATCTACGACGACATGGTTCGGAAGGAGTTTGAGGTGCCCGAAGGCTACGAATTGCTTTATGGGATTGCCCTCGGTTATCCAAGCAAAGACCACGTGAACGCTTTTAAGGCTCCGCGATTCGAACCAGCCGACATCAAGGTAGCGGTAAAGCGATAACTACTTAGAGCGTCCCTTGAAGTGATCCATGGTTTTGTTCACGCCGAAAAAGTCTGCTACGCGATCAAAAATCCTGACCGGCAAGATACGTGTTACAGGAATCACATTCACGAACTTCGGCATAACCAGTTGGGCTTTACCCTTTTCAACCGACTTCAGAATCTTCGAAGCAACTTTGTCTTCCTCAAGAATTGGCAGAAGTCTTGGAAACTTCGTTTGCACGCCGTCGAACATTCCAGTTCCAATGTAAAGCGGGCAAACCGTAAGCGTATTTACGGAGCTGCCCTTCATTCGAAGTTCTGAACGCAATGACTCCATAAGCCCGAATGCCGCAAACTTGCTGGCGGCGTAATCTGAAAGCTTTGCCACCCCAATCAAGCCAGAAGCGCTAGAAATTGTTACAACGCAGCCACGCCCGGATTGAATCATTGCCGGAAGGAATGCCTGAGTCATCCAGTAAAGAGAAAGCACGTTCACCTTGTAGGTACGTTCAATCGAGGTTGGGTCGAGATCTAGAAACCAGTCTCCTGAAACAACACCTGCGTTATTTACCAGAACATCCACTGGCCCGACCTTGACCGCCAAATTGTTTACCGCTTCTCGATCGGTGACATCAATCTGGTGAGCCTCAGCCTTTCCGCCCGCAGCTTGAATCTCGGCTGCCACGGCTTTTGCGGCAGGAAGGTTGATATCCCAAATGACGACGTGCGCGCCTTTGGCTGCTGACTGTAACCCCATTTGACGGCCCAAACCAGAGCCACCTCCGGTGATTAGGACTCGGCTTCCCTGAAGTTCAACTTTGAAGGTCATGATATTTTGTTCCAGATTCCTAGTAGGCGGGTTATGAATTTCGCGAACGCTTCGTTACTCTGTTTTCCAATTGGAGCAATGCCAATTAGGCGCTGCACGGCAATCGTCTGCGGCTGGGTGTATTTAAGAAGACCCTGACGACCATGACGACGACCAATTCCGGAAGCCTTCATACCGCCCATGGGAGCATCGTGGGAAGCGAAGCTAGCGCTAAAACCTTCATTTACGGTAACGGTTCCCGATTCCATTTGAACTGCTGCGCGCTTCGCGGCAGCCCCTCCCCAGACGCTAGAGTTCAAACCGTATTCGGTGTCATTACCTTCAGCGATTGCTGCCGCGTCGTTGGCAACTTTATAGACCGCCACAACCGGCCCAAATGTTTCGCCTCGACCTAATTCCATATCATCCGAGACATTGGTAAGAATGGTTGGCTCGAAAAAGGTTGGTGCGATGTCTGGTCGAACGCGACCACCAGAGGCGAGTTTGGCACCCTTCGAGACGGCATCGACAACCTGGTCGCGAACTCGGACGAATTGCTTCTCGCTGATTAGCGGACCCATGCTGATTTCCCAGTCCTTGCCAGCGCCGAGTTTCATGCTCTCGGTAGCTGCCACGAACTTCTTCAAGAACTCGTCGTAGTGCTGTTCGACAACGTAAATACGCTCGATACTCACGCAAAGTTGGCCACTGTTCGAGAAGCAGGCGCGAACCGCGCCCTCGGCAGCCTTGTCCACGTTTGCATCAGAGAGAACCAGCATCGGGTTCTTGCCGCCGAGTTCTCCAGAGAATGGGATGAGCCGTTCGGCGCACTGTGCTGCAACGATTCTTCCTACTGCGGTTGAACCGGTGAACATAATGAAATCCGCAGCGTTGATTAGGTCTGTACCGTGG